>JBFYJA010000087.1:0-4239 GCA_041311675.1 Micrococcales bacterium
TCGTACAGATCATCCTCGGAACTGTAGTTGGCAGAATTTGCGTCATAGCAATCTGACCAAGAACTATATTCCGATGAATCATCTGTCCAAACTTCGCTCGAAGTTTTGGAAGCAAAAAACAATACGATCCCTAAAAGTAAGAACACCAAAAACAAAATCAGGAAAAACTTATTTTGCGATTTGAAGCTCTCAAGCGGTGCATTCATACATTCCCCCAAATGTTATGTAGTGCTTCTGAGTCTACAACCCATGGGGCTGAGAACGAATTGTGCTTAGTCGTTGCCCCAGCGATCATCCATCATGCCTGGGCCGAACTCGACTCCGTAACGTGAACCGACCAGCGCAAGGACGACGCGGCCGATCCCCATTAGCAAGCCGAAGGCGATGCCGGTATAACCAATTGCCAACCCGGCAATGGCAAGCCCGCGGCCGCTTTGACCTGAGTGCTTGAGCTGGGCGAGGGCGATGTGTCCGGTAATAATTCCGGCAATAGCGCCGAAACCAGTAACAGCAGTGGCCAGAGAGACTACGGCCAGGGTGTTGAGAGAGGTGAAATCAAAATGCTTTTTAGGTGCAACTGTGGTTGCTTCGTTTTTAGCCATAGCCAAATGACACCACTACAACCTGAGAAAGGGCTGGCAATCTAAAGTGTTTGAACGGTGGTCACCGGGAGGGTCGAATCGGCTCCGAAAGTGAGACCAGATGGGGCGCGGCCGGCTTTTACCAGCTGAGCTCCGATCGCTGCGATCATGGCCCCATTGTCGGTGCAAAGCGAAAGCGCGGGGATGCGAAGTTCAATACCGTTTTCATCACAACGTTGTTGCGCTACTTCGCGAAGACGCCGGTTTGCAATCACTCCACCACCGAGAAGCAATCGTGGAACCTTGTGATCAACGCAAGCGTTTACGGCTTTGCTAACTAATACGTCGACCACTGCCTCGCGGAAACTCGCTGCCACATCGGCTATCGGAACTTCTTCACCTTTGGTGTTTAGCACTTCGACGTGACGCGCAACTGCGGTCTTCAAACCGCTGAATGAAAAGTTATAGCGATTTTTTTCCATATCTTTCGGCAACATCAAACCTCGTGGAAAACGAATTGCATTCGGATTACCGTTCGCTGCAGCTTTGTCGATTTCTGGGCCACCCGGGTATTGCAAACCGAGTACACGAGCAACCTTGTCGAATGCCTCGCCGGCGGCATCATCGATGGTCTCACCAAGTAGTTCAACATCATCTAGTAAATCGCGAACAAGCAGCAAAGAAGTGTGACCGCCACTTACCAGGAGTGCGATGGTTGGCGTTTCAAGTTCGCCACGTTCAAGGATGTCTACGCCAACGTGACCAACCAAATGGTTCACCGCGTAAATCGGCTTGTTCAACGAAACCGCGAGCGACTTGGCAGCACCAACTCCAACCATGAGCGCACCTGCAAGTCCAGGTCCGTTAGCCACTGCAACTGCATCGATCTCATCGAGGGAAACCTTTGCTGTGGCCAGCGCTTCGTTAAGTGTTGGTAGCAGCGCCTCCAGGTGAGCACGGGCTGCAACTTCAGGCACCACACCCCCGAAACGAGCGTGCTGTTGCATCGAGGATGAAATAACGTTGGCCAGCAGAGTGGTGCCGCGGACGATACCAACGCCCGTCTCGTCGCAGGATGACTCAATGCCTAGCACCAGTGGCTCCGCCTTGTCAGCGGCACCAAGCGTTGCCCTCATCACAATGGCGTCAACATCATCTGGCTGGTAGTAGCGCTTGCGAATGTCAATCTGCTCAAAACCTAAGGTCTCGTAAAGTTTCCTGGCTACCGGGTTATCGGCTCGCACCTCGAGAAAAACCTCAGGGCAGATGGCTCTCTTCGCCTCGGCTAATAGATGCTCCATCAGGTCACGGCCAAGACCCTTGCCACGAAGCTCCGGTGAAACAGCGATGGTTTGGATATCCGACTGATGAACAATTGGTTGCTTGTTTAGGCCCGCGTAGCCAACTAGTTTTTCGTCAATAGTCGCGACAATGTAATACTTTTCAGCTCCAGTTAGCTCGTCAAACATCGCGTGGATAGACCAAGCATCGTTGACGAAGCACTCGTGCTCAATTTGCATGATTGCATCTAGGTCATCTTCTGTGGCAAGTCGAATTGCCCAAGGTGTTGTCATCCACTCACCTTCTTACCAAACTGACCTTCAACCGCATCAGGCTGACGCAAGTACAACGCGGTGACGTCGTTGCTCAAACTGCCATCACGTGCTTGAGCAGCGGCCAACTTTGCTACAGCCACTGCGGAGATTGACTTGGTTGAAGAAACTGGTGTGATGTTTTTGTCGATCAGCATTTCTTCTAATGCAGCCGGCTTGATTACCGACGGACCATCAATTCGAATTGGTACACCGTGCGAATTCAATCCCGAGTAAAGTGCGTAGTAAACCTCTTTGCGACGGGCATCGGTCAACACGAGCAAGGGCTTCGACGCCGAGATGTCTTCGTTAGCTTCTAGCTCAAGTAGTGCGATTGCATCGAGACTAATCACGCCCGAGAGTTTTGCCTTGGCTCCCTGCGAAAACATCATCGCTGCTGCAATACCAACTCGTAGTCCGGTGAACGGGGCCGGTCCACGTCCAACCACTACCGAATTCACTTCGATACCTGGCGCTGACGCAAGCACTTCGGCAATTGCTACCGCGATGGTCTCGGCATGACCCATAGTGTTGTCGTGGTTTGACTCAGCGATAACCTCGCCAGCCTTGACCAGTGCAACAGTGGTACCTGCCGACGTATCGATAGCCAGAGTGACGCCCACTAGAAGCTCACCCCTTGCCAGCGCTGACCAATACCGGTGATGGTTACCTCACGGGTCTCGGATTCACCGGTGTGATCGCGAGCGATCTCCACCTCAAGCAGGTTGTCGCTGATGTCATCGAGCATCCCCTTGCCCCACTCAACCAGCACGATGCTCTTTGGAAAATCGATGTCGAGGTCGTCCAGCTCATCTGCTGAACCTAGGCGATAGGCATCCACATGCACCATTGGCGCCTCGCCATTTTCTCGTTTGTGAGTTCGGGCAATCACAAAAGTTGGAGATGAGACGTTGCCGATTACTCCCAGAGCTTCGCCAACACCGCGAGTCAGAGTGGTTTTACCGGCACCGAGTGGACCAACTAGGACGACCAGATCGCCCTCGCGGAGTTGCTTGCCAATGCGAATTCCAAGCGCGTGCATTTCGTCTGCATCGCGCACTTGCAATTGGGTCATTCGACAGAGCCCAGATAGTGCCGCTTGAAACGACCACCCATGCGAGTGACGATTTCATAGTTGATGGTGTCGCAAGCATTAGCTAAATCATCAGCACTTGGCACGCCTGATGCAGGGTCGCCAAAGATAACGACTTCATCGCCAGCCGAAACTTCGTCATCTCCGATGTTGATTACAAATTGATCCATCGCAATGCGCGCTTCGATATTGTATCGTTTGCCATTGATAGAAACTTCGTGCTTTCCAGTTGCATTACGTGGCAAGCCCTCGTAGTAACCAACCGGAACTAGCACGAGGGTTGAATCCTCTTCGGCGTGCGCGAGGTATCCGTAAGAAATTCCGGTACCGGCATCAACACGCTTTACCTGAGTAATGTGCGCTACCGCGGTCATTGCCGGGCGAAGTCCGTACTCTGCGCTGTGGTGGTCAGTAAAAGGTGATAGTCCGTATAGAGCAACTCCGATGCGAACCATGTCGTAGTGCGCTTCCGGATAACTAAGTGAACCATCGGATGCGGTCAGGTGACGAAGTTGGAAATCGATGCCGGCATCGCGTACCTGCTGCACTGCCTGGTCAAACTTGGCAATCTGCGCGCGATCTTCGGTTTCACCGGTCGAAGACAGGTGGCTGAAGACGCCAATCACTTCAACCAAGCCCAGTTCGATTAGCTCTTTGGTTGCGGTCAACAGCAACGGCCAGTCGTTCAAAGTTGCGCCATTGCGGCTAAGGCCGGTGTCCACCTTGAGATGCAGGCGGGCCTTGAGGTCGGTCAATCTGGCCGCATCTGCGATGCGCTGCAGCTGCTCAACATTGGCAACTCCAAGTTCTATGTCGTTGTCCAGAGCCTCTACGAATCGGTCTTCGGGATCATGCAACCAGGCCAAGATCGGAGTCTCGATGCCATATTCGCGAAGCTCAAGCGCCTCATCAACATCGGCAACGCCAAAATAGTCGGCCTTCTCAGCCTCGAGTTTGAGGGCAACCTCAACCA
>JBFYJA010000088.1:0-4183 GCA_041311675.1 Micrococcales bacterium
GCCCGAGCGCGCCCGCAAGCGCGCCGTCGCGAGCCTTCTGCGCGGCTTCCAGATCCGTCACGTTCGTCATATGCGCCTGCTCAGTTAGCTGCAGTCAAACAAATATTGCTGGACGATGCCCAAGAGTTGACTCCAGCCGCTGCGACATTGATTCGCACTTTGTGTTCTCGTGGTGCCGGTTTGGTCATGTTTGGAGATCCAGATGTCACCACACTTGGTTTCCGCGCTGCCGACCCAGAAATGATGCACGAACTCGGATTATCAATTGCTGGCGAGCGCAAGCTCGAGCAGGTTTACATTTATCCATCACACGCAACTCATCCAGCAGGAATTGCGGAGGCTATTAGTCGCATCACTCCGAGAATTCCGGTGGTAAAGGCTGGCCCGCAACGCAAAGGAATTACCCCGCCGGCTGGTATAGCCGATGAAGGTACCGTCGTTGCCAAAGTTTTTCACTTGCAGCAGGAGGAGTCTGCTTGGCTAGCCAATCAGCTTCGTTTTTCTCACCTTGAAGAGTCGGTGCTCTGGCAGGACATGGCAGTGGTTGCCCGCTCGGTCGATGAACTGGAGGAGTTAGAAAACGCTCTGGCGGCAGAGTCGGTGCCGGTACGCATCATCGGTGCTCGAACTGCATTGCGTGATGAGTTTGGTTCGGCAAGCTATCTCAAGCTTTTGAAGCAGGTTCTCAACGAGTCATCCATCACGTATGAAACCGCGATTGATTTGTTCACGTCGCCGATTTCCGGTTTTGATGCAGTGACTCTCCGTCGTCTGCGTCGTAGTTTGAGAAGTCAAGAAATTATGGCTGGCGGATCTCGCACTAGTCAGGATCTTTTGGCTGAACTATTTCTTGCACCAGGCTCAGCGGCAACTATCGACACCGTCGAAGGTAAGCGGGCACAGAAACTGGTCGAGTTGTTTTTTGAGTTGCGTGAGCTTGCCGCGCAGCCTGAAACTACGGTTCAAGATTTGCTCTGGCACGCATGGGATAACAGCGCGCCTTCAAAGACCTGGGCTAAACAGGCACTTGGTGCAGACGAAGTCGCGCTTCAGGTATCTCGCAATCTTGATTCTGTTGTAGCGCTATTTGGTGCAGCGGCACGATACGTGGAGCGCAATCCGCTCGGCAGCGCAATCGAGTTTGTCGAACAGCAGTTGTCCTTGAAATTGCCTGAGGACAGCCTCGGATTCTCGGGAAATGCTCAACACAGTGTTTCGTTGCTGACCCCAGCTGGTTTGATTGGACGTCGCTTCAAAGTTCTTGCACTTGCTCACATGCAAGAAGGTATTTGGCCAAACCTGCGTCCTCGTTCTTCGCTTCTCGGCGCTCAGATTCTTGGAATTTACTTGCAAAATCCTGAGGCAGATCTCTCTG
Organism: Micrococcales bacterium; assembly: GCA_041311675.1. Lineage (GTDB taxonomy): Bacteria > Actinomycetota > Actinomycetes > Actinomycetales > Microbacteriaceae > Rhodoluna. The sequence continues at coordinate 1,376 of JBFYJA010000088.1, forward strand.
GTCAATTGCGTTCCGAGTTGCCTTCAGAGTTGCGAATGCTCTACAAGGCAATTGGTGCGGCTACCGAAAAGCTGCTGGTCTCTGCCATCGATACTGAAGAAGAACAGGTATCACAGTTTGTTCGAGCAATCGCCGGAGGCGAGGTTGAAGCACAGGAATACACCCAGGATCGACTTACTCTGCGCGGTCTAGTCGGCAGCCTGCGTCGCAACTTGATTTTGGCTAAGACCGATGGCGAACGCACGGCTATCGCCATTTACCTGGCCCGCTTGGCCAATGAGGGCGTGCCGGGAGCTCATCCGGATTCTTGGTATGGGCTGATTGAGCCATCTACGACTGAACCTTTGGCGGAGCTTGGCGTGGCCGCCGACGATCCAAACCGCTTGGTGCTTCACCCCTCGGAGCTCGACAATTTCTTGCGTTGCCCACTGCACTGGTTTATCTCGGCGCACGGTGGTAGCGATCAAAACTTTAAGACGCGCGTTGGAACTTTGATGCACGAAGTTCTCGAAACCGCGACCACTCTGAGTGAAGAGTCGTTCTGGGAAATTGTGCAATCAAAGTGGCACACGGTTGAGTTTGAATCCGATTGGCAAGAAGCCACTGAGAAGCGTCGTGTGCAAAAGATGATCAGTAAGTTGCTTGGTTACCTAACTTCATTCGAAACCGCTGGCGGCAAGGTTATCGGAAAAGAAGTTGGCTTCAATCTTGAAGTAGCTGGTGCACATGTTCGCGGCACCGTAGACCGCATTGAAATTTACCCAAACGGCGACATTGTTATTGCCGACTTGAAGACTTCAAAATATGCCATCAAAAAAGATGTTGAAACAAACCCGCAGCTTGGGGTTTATCAGTTGGCTGCAATCAATGAACGATTCGAAGACATTCCTGAATTACAAAGTGACCCGCAACTTGCCGGAGCGGTACTGCTTGAGGTTGGCACCAAAGAAGAACAGGTGGTTGCTAAGCAAGAATCACTCAAGTCGAATCTCGATCTTCGGGCAGCTCTTGAACTTCAGCTTCAGCAAATCACCGAAGGCATGCTGATGACCGACCAGAGCTTCACTGCGAACATTACGGATCACTGTCACGCCGAATACAGTTTCGGTTCCTGTTCATTGCACCTAATTGAGCAGGTGAGTTATGGGCGCTAAATATGGGGCACAGGAGATTGCCGAAGCAATCGGAAAGAAGCACACGCTAACGCCAGAACAGGTTGCAGCTGTTGAGCAGGCCTCCGTCACTTCGCCTTCACTCGTGGTGGCTGGTGCCGGAAGTGGCAAGACCGAACTCATGTCGATCCGCGTGCCATGGCTGGTGGCCAATGGTTACGCGCTACCTGAGCAGATTCTCGGCCTCACCTTCACCCGCAAAGCCGCCGCCGAGCTGGGCAAGCGCGTTTTTGAGGCGTTGATTGCGTTGCGCGACCATGGAAAGTACTGGCCATTCAAAGATGAGTCTGGCAATCCAATCCAGGATTTCACGCCGCCGAACATCAGCACCTACAACTCATATGCCAACAGCATCTTCCGCGATTACGCATTGCAACTTGGTTATGAGGCTGACGCCATTCAGCTCACTGAGGCCACGGCTTTTCAGTTTGCCAAGAATTTCTTGAACAAACGTGGCACCGAATTGGCGCCTGAACTTGCCGAATTCGATTTCACCACTGCAACATTGGTTGACAAAGTGATTCGATTGGCGGCTGCCATGAACGACAACGTGATTGCACCTGGTCAGGTGGAAGATTTCTTAGAGCAAGCATTTGAACATCTTGAGGCGCTACCTAAAAAAGACGGCGAAGCGTTTAGTAGCTACAACGGATACCACCTCGAGCTTATGAATAAGTTCAAAGAGACGGCATTGATTGCAAAGTTGGCCAGTGAATTCTTGGCAGCCAAGTTACGCGAGGGACGCATCGATTATTCGGATCAGGTCGCACTTGCTGCCAAAGCCGTTCGTGAAATTCCCGAGGTAGTTGCTCGTGAACGTGCAAACTACAAGCAGATTTTGCTCGATGAATACCAAGACACTTCGTATTTGCAAACTCAAATGCTCAGTGGGCTATTCAAAGACTCTGCAGTATTTGCGGTTGGAGATCCAAACCAATCAATTTACGGCTGGCGTGGTGCAAGTGCATCTAACCTTTCGGAGTTTGCTCGCGACTTCAGCTCGACTCCAGTAACTCAGTATCAATTGAGCACTTCATGGCGTAACCCACGTCAGGTACTTGAATTGGCTAATGTTCTGGCGGCTCCGCTATCGCAGCCGGCGAGTTATTTGAGTTCGGAGCAGAGCAAGATTGTCTCTTCACTCGAGGTAGTCACACTAAAGCCAGCCGATTTTGCTGGAGCCGGTGTAATCGACATGGCATTCGAGCAAGACATGCATTCCGAAGCCAAGCGCGTGGCCAAGTGGTTTGCCGAAAAGCTTGCCAAGCCTGGCGAGCAAACTGCGGCATTACTGCTACGCAAGCGCGCCAACATCAAGCTGTTTATGGATGCGCTGCAATCAGAAGATCTCGAAGTCGAGGTAGTTGGACTCGGTGGACTGCTGGAAATGCCGGAAATTGCCGACATCAAGTGTGCACTGTCTGTCATGGTACGCCCAGACTCCGGTACCGAACTTATTCGATTGCTTACCGGAGCGCGCTGGCGCATTGGGGCTAAGGATATCGACGGACTATATCGCTATGCACGCTGGCTGGGAAGTAGCAAAAAAGAATTGAGGCAGGCTGAGGGTCGGGCTGATGAATCTGCTGTTTCGATTGTCGATGCTTTAGACCGATTGGCTTCGCCTCACGCAGAT
>JBFYJA010000089.1:0-4160 GCA_041311675.1 Micrococcales bacterium
GCCCGCTGGAATCTCAATTCCGAGCATTCCTAGCGTGAGTACCTCAAGCACCGCAGTTCGTCTAGGCGACGTTGCAAAGGTTGTTTACGAAAACTCTCCAGTTACCAGCATTGCGCGTGTAAACGGCAAATCTGCACTTTCTATTTCTATTACCAAAACCCAAGACGCAAATACCGTCGCGGTATCACACGGTGTCGAGAAGAAAATTGATGAGCTAAAGCAAAAGCTGGGCGATGTCACCATCGTGACAATCTTTGACCAGGCCCCTTACGTGGAAAAGTCATTGGAGAACTTGAGTACTGAGGGATTACTTGGTCTTTCATTTGCAATCATCGTGATTCTGATTTTCTTAATGTCGGTGCGCTCGACCTTGGTAACCGCAATCTCTATTCCAACCTCGGTTTTGATTACCTTCATCGGACTGGGAACGCTTGGTTACTCGCTCAACCTATTTACTTTGTCGGCTCTAACCATCGCCATCGGACGAGTAGTCGATGATTCGATCGTGGTTATTGAGAACATTAACCGTCACCTGGCGTATGGCGAGCCAAAGAAAAAGGCTGTGCTTCGTGCTGTGCGCGAGGTTTCGGGTGCAATTACCGCCGCCACCATCACCACCGTGGCTGTTTTCTTCCCAATCACCTTGGTGAACGGATTGATTGGTGAGCTATTCCGCCCATTCGGCTTTACCTTTGCGATCGCGCTAGTCGCTTCACTATTTGTGTCGCTCACGATTGTTCCGGTACTCGCCTACTGGTTCCTGAAGGCGCCTAAGGCTATCGAATTCAAGAATGAAAAAGAAGCCGAGGCAGCAGCAGCCAAGGTACGCCACGAAGAGGAAGAGCGCGAGCGCAAGAGCTGGTTGCAGCGCGGATACCTGCCAATTCTCAGCTGGACCCAAAAGCGTCCAGTGGTAACCGTGGTCGCCTCACTGTTAATCTTGGTGATCACGTTCGGCATGTCCGGCTTCTTGAAGACAGACTTCATCGGTTCATCAGGAGCTTCGGGATTCGTCATCAACCAGACACTTCCAGCCGGAGCAACCCTAGAACAGAAGGACGCAGCGTCGGCAAAGGTTGAGGCAGCACTGCTTGCCCGCGATGAAATCACCGTGGTTAACACAACTATCGGTTCATCTGGTGACGGTCGTGTTGCATTTGGTGCAGCAGCAGGTGGAATCTCGATTCAGGTAACGACAAAGGAAGACACCGATATCGTCGCACTCGAGGACTCTCTCACTGCAGAATTCGCTAAGGATTCATCACTTGGTGAAGTGAAGTTCGCGTCTGGTGGCGGGCCTGGTTTTGGCGGAAGTGACACTGTCGATATCAAGGTGGTAGCTTCAAACGATATTCAGCTCACTGCGGGCATCAAGGCAGTTCAAGCAGCAATGCAGGGCACCAAAGATGTCACCGAAATCACCAACTCTCTTGCAGAAAAGCAGCGCACACTTCGCGTCACCGTTGACCGCCTCGCAGCTGCGAAAAAGGGTCTAACCGAAATCGCAGTTGGCGGGATTGTTGCGTCTGCAATGAAGCCAAGTAGCATCGGCAAGATCAACGTTGATGACGTTTCAACGCCTATCTATGTGGTGAAGACCGACCTCGCTGACACCGTGGCAAAGGTCAAGCGCATCTCAATCCCGACAGCAACCGGCTTGATTAGCCTGAGTTCGATCGCCAAGATCGAAGAGGTTGAGGTCCCAGTTTCCATCACCAGTGAAAAGGGTGACCGCACCGCCAAGGTCATGTTGACTCCTGGTGGTGACAACTTGGGTGCGCTTACCGCCGAGGTAACTAAGCGACTAAAGGATGTCGACCTACCGGTTGGCGTAACCGCAACCATCGGTGGTGTCTCTGCCTCACAGGCTGACTCATTCGCTCAGCTGGGGATCGCACTTCTAGCCGCAATCGCGATTGTGTTCGTGGTTATGGTGGCTACCTTCTCGAGCATCATCCAGCCGCTAATTCTGCTGATCTCGATACCATTCGCAGCAACCGGGGCTCTTGGTTTGCTATTGGCAACCAACACCCCAATGGGAGTGCCAGCAATCATCGGTATGCTGCTCTTGGTCGGTGTAGTGGTTACCAACGCGATCGTCTTGATCGACCTAATCAACCAGTACCGCAAGCAGGGGCGCCCGACACAGCAAGCCATCATGGATGGAGCGCGTCAGCGTCTGCGTCCGATTCTGATGACCGCATTGGCCACCATCTTTGCCCTAACCCCGATGGCACTAGGCATCACCGGCAGCGGTGGGTTCATTTCGCAGCCACTAGCAATCGTGGTTATCGGTGGCTTGTTCACATCAACCATCTTGACTTTGGTTATCGTGCCAGTGCTCTACTGGTTGGTTGAAGGCCGCAAGGAACGCCGTGCCGCGAAGCGCGCTGCGAAGGCTCGCACCGCATAACAGCGGTATATTTGGGGAGGTCTCGGATGTCCGAGGCCTCCTTTAGCTTTAGGTGTGATTAACATTTCAGAAAATCTTGTCTGGATCGACTGCGAGATGACCGGACTCAACCCTGAGATTGACTGCTTGGTTGAAATCGCAGTGGTAATCACAAACTCTGAACTCGAGTTACTCGACGACGGCATTGACATCATCATCAAGCCAACCGCAGAAGGTTTGGCTAACATGAACGACTTCGTTCGCGAGATGCACACCACAAGTGGCCTGATCAATGAATTTGACAATGGACTACCACTCGAAGAAGCTGAGCAGCTTGTACTCGACTACGTGAAGCGCTTCGTTCCTGATGCCCGCACTGCCCCGCTTGCTGGAAACACCATCGGTACCGACCGCATGTTCCTCAACCGCTACATGCCAGCACTCGACAACCACCTGCACTATCGCAACATTGATGTCTCATCAATCAAAGAGTTGAGTCGCCGTTGGTATCCACGCGTTTACTTCAACATGCCTAAGAAAGATGGCGGACACCGCGCGCTTGCCGACATCAAAGAATCAATCAGAGAACTTCAGTACTACCGCAAAACTGTTTTCGTTGAGCTTCCTGGCCCAACCAGCGAAGATGCTAAGACCGCAGCCGCGTCACTCGATGGCTAATGCAATACGAGTTCAAAAGTAAAGTAACGCTTTGGGAAGCCAATCCCAAATTCTTCTTGGCCACAGTTCCAACAAAATTCTTCGAAGAAATCAAAGAAGTCAGTGACGCCACCCGACGCGGCTGGGGCGCAGTTCGTGTGAATGTGTGGATCGGAAAGACTGGCTGGCAAACTTCGATATTTCCAACCAACAGCACCAAGACATTCGATTTACCTCTCAAGGCCGCAGTTCGCAAAGCCGAGGGCATAGTGGAGGGCTCTGAGGTATTTGTGCAGTTGGAACTGGTGGATTTCTAGTTTAGAATTGGCAGGTTGCCCCGTTTAGGCGAGGCGCATGGTGGGTATAGCTCAGCTGGTAGAGCACCTGGTTGTGGTCCAGGGGGCCGCGGGTTCAAGTCCCGTTACTCACCCGCGAACGAAAAAGACCCGATTACTCGGGTCTTTTTTGCATTTGCGCTTTTTTAGTTTTCCTTTGGTCTGTTTATCTGAGTCGAGTTACCAATCTGTAAATCAGGTAACAAAGCGACCAGAAGGACACCATGAAAGAAACCGTCATAACTAACCCCAACAAAAGAATCAGGTTGTCGTAGGGGTTGCCACCCTCCCAGTCACTATGTAACTCCGGGATACATCCTAAGAGTGCCTGCAAAATGACAAAAAGCACCGGCCCTGTGAAAATTAGGACCAGTGCTACTTTGTCGCTTTTGCGCAATTACTTGTTAGCTATCTCAATCAAAAGTTCACGAACACGTGAAGCATCTGCCGATCCAGCCATAGCCTTCATCACAGCTCCGATTACCTGACCTGCCGCTTGCATGCGGCCTTCCTTGATGGCAGGAACAACATCTGGTGCGTTGGCTAGTGCTGCTTCGATGGCGGCGATTAGTGCCCCGTCGTCAGAGACAACTTCAAGACCGCGAGCTGCCACGATTTCGGCTGGCGAACCCTCACCGGCGAGAACATAACCAAGCACTTCACGAGCAAGGCGGTCGTTGATCTTGCCATCTTCAATTAGCTTGGCAAGTTCGGCAACCTGTGCTGGTGTGATGTTAAGTTCTGCTTCGCCTTCGGTCTCGTTAGCGATGCGAGCA
>JBFYJA010000090.1:0-4157 GCA_041311675.1 Micrococcales bacterium
CCGTTGGCGGTCTTTACGTACTCGGTACTGAGCGTCACGAGTCACGCCGCATCGACAACCAGCTTCGTGGTCGTGCCGGACGTCAGGGCGACCAGGGTGAATCACGTTTCTACCTTTCGCTTACCGACGACCTAATGCGTTTGTTCAACTCAGGAGCTGCTGCTGCCCTGATGAACCGACCTGGCGTACCTGATGACACCGCTATCGAATCAAAGATGGTTAGCCGTGCAATTCAGTCTGCGCAGTCGCAGGTCGAAGCCCGTAACGCGGAAATTCGTAAGAACGTTTTGAAGTACGACGACGTAATGTCTCGTCAGCGCGACGCGATTTACACCGACCGCCGTCACATTCTCGAAGGTGATGACATCAAGTCACGCGTTGAATCATTCCTCGGTGAAGTCATCGAAGATGTAGTAAACCAGCACATCGTTGAGGGTTCTGGAAAAGACTGGGATCTCGAATCTCTGTGGAACGACCTCAAGACCATTTACCCAATCGGTCTGGAAATTTCTGAGGTTCTTGCCGAAGCTGGTAACCGCAACAAGTTGACTCGTGCTTGGTTGGCTCGTGAGGTTGTTTCTGACGCCAAGATTGCGTATGAGAAGCGCGAAGCCGAAATTGGCGAAGCAGCGATGCGTGAACTTGAACGACGCGTAGTGATGTCAGTTATCGACCGCAAGTGGCGCGACCACCTTTACGAAATGGATTACCTCAAGGAAGGTATCGGCCTTCGTGCCATGGCACAACGTGACCCACTGGTCGAGTACCAGCGCGAGGGTTACGGCATGTTCCAGCAGATGATGGGTGCAATCCGCGAAGAGTCAGTTGGCTTCCTATTCAACCTCGAGGTTCAGGTTCAAGCGGCCGAGCAGGTCAAGCCGGACGCCAAGCAGCTCACCTACACCTCACCTAGCGAGGATGGCGATGCCGAGATCCACGAGGGTTCAAGTAACGCTCCTGGCAAGCCGGTAGACGGCAACGACGGAGCTGGAAGCGCCTTCTTCAAGCGCTAAATCACGCTAACCGCGGTGGCTCGCCAGCGATGGTTGATTCCTTCGAGGCGAATAGTCACGGCTCGCGTACGGGTCGGTGACTGCACCAAAACTACCGACTCGATTACGCCGTCTTTAGGGTCTTTACGCTGCAGCGCGCCAACACTGAGCATTGGCGCCTTGGGAGGCAGGCCCTCTCGAATCCGATTCTGAGCCACGGCGATGGCTCGGTCTCGCAAGCGCTGGTAAACATCGTCGCTAAGCACCGCAGCTAATTGGCTGATATTGCGCACGCCGGCAATTACTTCGACCACGGCTGGTGCCAGCATCTTGAGCAGTGGATTTGGATCTTCTAGTTCTTCGGTCTTGTTGTATTGCTCGCCGAAAAAGTCAGCCTCTTCAAGAGGATTCTTTACTACTCGCGGCTTGCTGTTTGGTTTATTGCGAGGTGTACGTTTTGCTTTCTTGTCTTTGCCTTGTTCTGAATCAGCACTTCTGGCAGACATTTTCCCCTTCTTCCCCCAAGACCTTTTGGCTCGGTTCTCTGAAGTTAGTCCTTAAAACAAGCGCAGGTCTAGAAAAACTTTTTACTTGTGGATAACTCCGGTCGGAATGTCGAAGCTGAACAAATAATTTCGCTATGGAACTCGATGGCTTCTTTGACGAATTGGAGCACAAATTCGCGCAGGCAAGTTTTCAATGGGATAGTGATGTTAACGTCTTGACGGTACAGACCATTGATCGCCAATTTGTCGATTTACTTGCACCAATCGTTGGCGCAGACTTCGTCGCAGGACTTGATCACACTCATGCTGATTGGCTTTGCTTTTCGAATCAATACATTGCCTGCTTGAAAACCAAACACTCAGCAGACGAAGATTTGCCTCTGCTGCGTAAACAAGAAATCACCCTCTGTGGCTTCATCAAGACGCTTGATCGTCCCGTTCGGGTGACAGTCAAATACCTCAACCAGATGGAGGCGGCATTCAATTTGTTCGATGTGAACGACCAATTCCTGATTGCTGAGCAGCGACAACTAATTCCAGCCAAAGCAATTGTTCAACTGAGAATGTTAGGAACCAGCTCGTGGCAGTAAAAACTTTCGACTCAAAACGACGCACCCTTATTCTGGCCATTGGCTTACTGCTGGCCGCGATTCTGGTAGCCGGGGCACTGCTCCAACAGAGCGCTAACACCAAGGTCTACCTGGTAGCCAATCGAGATCTTGCCGCCGGCACGCTGCTCAGCGCCCAGGATGTCCGCATGGCTGAGTTAAACCTCGGTGCCGAGGATAAAACCTATCTGGCTAGTTTCAAGTCAGGAACCGTGCTGGCCAACTCAGTGCCGGCGGGCGAGCTAATCCCTCGACGGGCCACCGCGGTTGCTCTTTCACCCGAAACTAAACCGGTACGCGTAACCCCCAGCCAGCCGCTGAGCAGTCGCATCCGAGTGGGTAGTCGCATTCAACTCTGGTTTGTCCCCAAACCACTGGCGGCCGATACCGTGGCCAACGCTATACAACTGCTTGGTAACACCGAGGTCTTGGCAATCCATAAGGGGGAGCAGTCCATGGGTAGAACTATCGATGACATCGAACTTGCAGTGCCGATCAATAACTTATCCGCGGTTATCACCGCAATCGCAAGTGCAGGTTTCGTTAATGTCGTTTCCGAAAGCTAAAGTCGTCACGGTTTGGTCGCCGAGTGGGTCACCCGGTCGCACCTCGATTGCAGCCTGCATCGCCAGCGAATTTGCGAAGCAAGGGCATCGCACGCTGATTATTGATGCAGACAGTTATGCCCCAGCAATCGAGTTTCAGTTCGGCATAGAACAGTCTCATGCTGGAATTGCTGCCGTAGCTCGAGCCGCAATCCAAGAGCGATTAGACGAAGACCTATTCAACAAACACGCGGTCGATTTTTCTCACGGCAAAGTTGAACTCAAGATACTCACAGGCCTTTCCATGCCAGATCGCTGGCAAGAAGTTGGCTTCGATGGCATCAATGCCATTCTCGATTTTGCCGAACAACATTTTGACCGCATAGTTATCGACATCGCTGCGGTAATCGAATTACAAATAATCCACGAAAAGTCCCTGGTGCAACGAAACTCATTGTCGGTGGCAGCACTCAAGCGAGCAAGCTACATCGTCGCCGTCTGCGGGGCACAAGCCAGCGACGTGCATCGTTTTGTCTGGGACTATCAGCAACTCAAATCGCTTGAGCTGCCAGGTGAATTACAAGTTTTGGTCAATCAACTTCGCACGTCCAACCTCGGCCGCAGTTCCGCAAAGCAGATAGCAGAAACCGTCCAAAGGCTCACCGGGTGTCAGATAGCCGAATTCGTAGAGTTCGACCAATCGGCCGCAGACAGGGCCAAAGTCGATGGTGTTCCAATTACCTTTGCCGGGCGCAATTCCTCGGCCAGGGCTGCAATCAGTAGATTCGTGCTAACTAAACTGGGTTAGGTGTCGACACTCAAGGAACTAATGCGTAAGCAGGGGCAAACGGTCCATGCCGACGTCGAGTGGCTCCACCTGCTCACAGCAGAATGGCAGTTGATCGCGGACCTTTCCTTTGCAGACCTCGTTCTCTGGGTTCGCGACCGCGATGGCAACTACCTGGCCATGGCCAACGCTCGACCATCGAGTGCCTCAACCATGCTTTATCGAGATATCGCCGGCGAAGCACCACGCAAACAGTGGCTGCCTGGGCTCGACCACAGTTTCGAAACCGGAGAAGTATTCTTCACGGCTCTTGAGGTCTTTGACGGCAACAAGTCCCGCTTCGAGGTAATCCCGGTTAGACGACGCACTTCTGCCAAGAGCGATGCCGTTGAGCAAACTCCGATCGCCTTCATCACCCGTCACACAGCTATCGATGTCACCGTGACCCCAAATCGCATCAGCATCAACTACATGCACGCCGCCAACGACCTTCTCGGCATGGTCTCGAGCGGACAGTTCCCAGACTTCAACACCCCAACCGGGCCAAAGCGCGGAGCACCTCGCGCCTCCGACGGACTTATTCGCCTCGACGAAAACGGCATGGTCACCTTTGCCAGCCCAAACGGAATCTCAGTGCTCGGACGTATTGGCGTGAAAGGTGAGATCGAAGGCAAACTGCTCATTGAACAGGTCTCGGCAGCGCTCAAGACCTCAAACCA
>JBFYJA010000091.1:0-4143 GCA_041311675.1 Micrococcales bacterium
GACCAGTAACACTATTTATCAGCGCTCGATTCAAAAGCAAAAATATGCGCAGTCACTCGCGAATGAATTGCAAGCAGCAAAACTTGAACTTGAAGCTAAGAAAAAAGTTGCACAGGCTGCTTACGACGAAGCTCAGACCGCGGCGAACACTGCGCAAGGTTTAGTAAACGAAAACGTAAAACTAAATAAAACTTTTTATGCGCAACTTGCAACATTGCAAAACACATCGGCTGAGTTGGAAAGACAACGCGCTGAAGGTCTAGCAGCGGAACGCAGACAGCAGGCTGGTTCGGCAAAGATGGATGCTCCTGAGCTCTACTCGGTTGGCGATGCAGATCAAGACAAAGTTGCAACTGCACTTGCATTCATGCGCGCTCAACTTGGTGAGCGTTATGTTCTCGGCGGAATGGGTCCAGACGTTTGGGACTGTTCTGGAATCACCAAGGCTGGTTACGCAGCAGCGGGTATCTATATCGGCACCCACTCCGCAACCAACCAGTTCCGCACTATGGCTCAAACCCGCAAGCTAGTGCCGCTAAACCAGATGCAGGTAGGTGACTTGCTGTGGTACTCGCAGGAGAGCGCGTTCGACGGCGACAAGTATCACGTAGTTATTTACGTTGGTGGCGGCATGATGCTCGAGGCACCAAACCCAGCGCGAACAGTGCGTATCGTGCCAATTCGTTGGGGTGAAATGTTCCCGTACGCTGGTCGCCCGAGCGCTTAGTAGTTACTGAACGTCTCCGACGCGAGCCCAAGTCTTAGCGATTACAAACCACTGGCCATCAACCTTAAGCAGACTCAGATAGTCCTGCATGACTCCGCCAAACATTTCGAGCTGCACTCGAGCGATTGCATTTGAATCGAAAAGTTGGTCGACAAACAGAATGTCATCGCGACGTGCTTCACCTTTTGATGCCGGTGATTCGCGATTCATCATCTGCTCTTTATATACGGCAGCAGTGCGTACGTTGTACGTATCGTCAGGAGTTCCAAACAGTGAACAGTCTGGATGAAAAACCTTGTCGAACAAATCCATGTTTTGCGTGTGCATCAACTCGAAGTAGTTGTCGAGCAGTGTGATGATGCCAACGTCGATAGTTGAAGTTTCGAGGTTCACGATTACGCCTTGTAACGTTCGATAGCTTCGACGATTAGCTTCTCGGCGACATCCTTGCCAGCCCACTCGCCAACCTTTACCCACTTGCCAGGCTCTAGATCTTTGTAGTGCTCGAAGAAGTGCTTAAGTTCATTCTTAGTCTGCTGTGGAACATCGTTGATGTCTTGGATGTGTGCCCAGCGTGGATCCTTGGTTGGTACGCAAACAATCTTCTCGTCGATGCCGCCGTCGTCTTCCATAGGAAGTACGCCAACCGGACGAACGTCAACTACAACGCCAGGGAACACTGGGAATTCAAGAAGCACGAGTGCGTCTAGTGGGTCGCCGTCGCCACCGAGAGTGTTGTCGAAGTAGCCGTAGTCAACCGGGTAAACGAAAGGGGTGAAGAGCACGCGGTCTAGGTGTACGCGACCGGTCTCGTGGTCTACCTCGTACTTGTTGCGAGATCCGCGTGGAATTTCGATTACGGCTTCGTATGACATGCTGCTCCTCAATAGGCTGATAGCACCCAGTTTATAGAAAGGCCTGCCTTGCCTCAGCGCCCGCGATTGACCCCGGCCATTGCCGATGTGCGTCGCGCGGTGCGTGAAAGCTGGGAGCGAAATGGCGTTGTTGCCGGTGACCAAATCCTGGTGGCTTGTTCCGGTGGGGCAGATTCGCTCGCGCTCGCGGCTGCCGCAATCTTTGAGGGCAAACGAGCTGGCATCAGAGTTGGTGCGGTAATCGTGGAACACGGCTTACAAGAGGTAACCAAGGCGGTAGCTGCGCAGACAGCAGAGTTGCTTACCTCGATGGGTGTCGAACCGGTACTTATAAAGAGTGTCAAAGTCGGCAAGGATGGCGGACCGGAGGCGGCAGCCAGAGATGCCCGCTATCGAGTTTTCGAAGAGACCGATGCGCGATTTGTGATGCTTGCTCACACCCTGAATGATCAGGCCGAGACCGTTTTGCTGGGCTTGGCCCGCGGCTCAGGAAATAAGTCATTGAATGGCATGACAGAGGTCAACGGTAGATACCTGCGTCCACTGCTAGGTATCGAACGCACAATTACCGAAGCATTCTGCAATGACAGTGGACTGAAGTTTTGGGTTGATCCGCACAACGCAGATAAGAAGTACAGCAGGGTTCGCGTGCGCGAGGACGTGCTGCCGCTACTTGAGCGCGAGCTTGGTCCCGGTGTAGCTCAAGCACTCGGCCGCACTGCTCAACAGTTACAAGAAGATGAAGCAGTGCTTAGCGCACTGGCCAAGGATTGCTTCGACGACTTCGTGAAAGTGAAAGCGACAGCAATGGAGATCCCGGTGGCTGCTTACGAGTCCATGCCGCTGGCTATTCGTCATCGAGTGCTAGCAATGGCACTTACCAAGATGCGGGCACCGGAGTTTGCGCGTGTGCACATCCTTGCGGTTGATGAATTGGTTGATGCCTGGCACGGGCAGAAACCACTCACCTTGCCAGGGGTTAGAGTAGAACGCAACGCCAACCAAATTGTTCTGAAAAGTACCAGAGCATTGAAAACGGGAGCCTGCTAGTGGACATCGAAAAAGTCGCGAAAGACATCACCAAGGTCATCGTGACCGAAGAGCAGATTCACGCTCGTGTTAAAGAGATGGCAGTCGAAGTCGACGCTAAATACGCAGGTAAAGATGTACTTCTTGTTGGTGTGCTAAAAGGTGCAGTCATGTTTATGGCAGACCTATCTCGCGCAATGCAGATTCCGGTGCAGATGGACTGGATGGCGGTTTCGTCATACGGTCACGGCACACAATCATCCGGTGTGGTTCGCATTCTTAAAGACTTGGACGCCGACGTGCTCGGTCGTCACGTAATCATTGTCGAAGACATCATCGACTCGGGGCTTACCTTGAGCTGGTTGGTCACCAACCTTCGCGCTCGCGGTGCTGCCTCGGTAGAGATCGTCGCGATGTTGCGCAAGCCTGAGGCTGCCAAGGTCAACGTCGATGTTGCATTGGTTGGCTTCGACATTCCTAACGAATTTGTAGTGGGCTATGGCCTCGACTACGCCGAGAACTACCGCACCCTGCCTGGTGTCGCTATTCTCGACCCAAAGACCTACAGCTAAGGCCTCTGCCCTCGGCGAACAACTTTGGCGGGGTTATTTACTAGCAGGTAGCCTTATCCGGTGAATATGAAGAAAATCCTGAGCGGCCCATTCATTTGGATTATTGCGGCTGTCGTTGTGCTGTTCATCGGCTCATCAATGATTTCTACCGGCGGTTTCAAGCAGGTAGACACCAGCGTTGGTCTGCAGATGATTGCAGATGGCAAGGCAGATAGCGTCAAGATACTTGACGGCGATCAGCGCGTAGACATCGTGCTAAAAAACACCGATGCCAAATACGGCAAGCAGGTTCAGTTCTACTTCGTAGCCGCACGTGGTGCAGACGTCACCAAGGCAATTGCCGAAGCGCAGATCACCAAGGGTTACAACGACGAAGTTCCAAATACTCCTTGGTACCTCGCATTGCTCGGAAGTATTTTCCCATTCATCATCATTGGTGCAATTTTCTGGTTCATCATGTCTGGTGCCGGAGGTGGCGGTGGACGTGGCGTAATGCAGTTTGGCAAGTCACGCGCAAAGTTGGTTAACAAGGAAACTTCGAAAGTTACCTTCGCTGATGTTGCTGGAGCAGACGAAGCGATCGAAGAATTACAAGAAATCAAAGAATTCCTAAAGGAACCACAAAAGTTCCAGGCTGTCGGCGCAAAGATTCCTCGCGGTGTGCTTTTGTATGGCCCTCCAGGAACAGGTAAAACTTTGGTTGCGAAGGCAGTTGCTGGTGAAGCTGGCGTGCCTTTCTTCTCAATCTCAGGTTCCGACTTCGTTGAAATGTTTGTCGGTGTTGGTGCATCTCGCGTACGTGATTTGTTCGAGCAAGCAAAAGCGGCGGCACCGGCGATTATTTTCGTTGACGAAATTGACGCAGTTGGACGTCACCGCGGTGCCGGTATCGGTGGCGGTAACGATGAGCGTGAACAAACTCTTAACCAGCTTTTGGTTG
>JBFYJA010000092.1:0-4100 GCA_041311675.1 Micrococcales bacterium
ATTCGCAGAAACGTATTTTCGAGAAGGCTTTTACTGACGCCGGAATTGATAAGACCGATCGCATTGTCATTGTTACCGACCCGGGTTCACCGATGGAAGCTGCTGCAAAGGCTGATGGCTACCGAATTTTTAATGCTGATCCAAATGTTGGTGGTCGTTACAGTGCGCTAACCGCCTTTGGACTAGTGCCATCAGGTTTGGCCGGCGTAGACATTCAGGCATTGCTTGATTCAGCGAACTCGGTTGCCGAACTACTGGCAAGCGATTCCCCTGAAAACCCTGCACTAATTCTCGGTGCCGCACTTGGGGCGACCCCTGGTGAGTATGGACTTCGCGACAAAATCGGAATTGTCACTGACGGTACATCAATTGTTGGTTTCGGCGACTGGGCAGAACAACTTATTGCTGAGTCAACCGGAAAGCTCGGCAAGGGCGTCCTTCCTGTTGTGCTTGGCACCGATGCTGCCGAATTGCGCAGCGGTCTTGCTGACTTGCTTACGATTCGACTAGTTGCGAATGCCACAGCAGCTCGCGGCGACGAAGTTGCTGTGTCTGGTGACCTCGGAGCGCAGTTCTTGCTGTGGGAATATGCAACCGTTATCGCTAGTCGTTTGATTGGTATCAATCCTTTCGATCAGCCAGACGTTGAGTCTGCAAAAATTGCCGCGCGTGCAATGCTGACCGATCGACCTGAGATTGCAGCGCCGATCTTCACTGAAAACGGTGTTGAAGTTCGTGCTGCCTCGCTTTCACTTGGTGCCGCTGCAAATCTTACGGACGCACTCAAGGCGCTATTCAAGTCACTCGACACCGACAGCGGATATGTCTCGGTGCAGGCTTACCTTGATCGCACTTCGGTAGCCGAGGCTGCAGCATTGCGTGACGCAATTGCGAACAAGACTCGTCGTCCGGTTACTTTCGGTTGGGCACCACGTTTCTTGCACTCAACCGGTCAGTATCACAAGGGTGGTCCGGCTCAGGGTATCTATCTGCAGATCGTTTCAGCAGCAAAGACTGATATCGCAGTGCCTGGTCGTGAATTCACTTTTGGTGAACTAATCGCTTCGCAGGCTGCCGGTGATGCCAAGGTTTTGGCAGACCACGGTCGTCCTGTACTCACTCTCACTCTTGCTGATGCCAAAGCCGGTATTGCGGCAATTAAGGCGGCACTGCAGTGAGTCCAGTGAAACTTAGTGCCGGGAATAACCCGCTTCGAGATCCTGACGATCGTCGCCTCAATCGAATCGCTGGCCCCAGCTCACTGATTATTTTCGGTGTCACCGGTGACCTCTCACGCAAGAAGCTGATGCCAGCCGTTTACGACCTGGCTAACCGCGGCTTGCTTCCGCCTGGCTTTGCTTTGGTCGGCTTTGCTCGACGCGACTGGGCTCATCAAGATTTCGGCAAGGAAGTAAAAGCTTCGGTTCAGCAGTATGCACGTACTCCTTGGTCTGAAGAAGTTTGGGAACAGCTCTCCACCGGCATCCGTTTTGTTTCCGGTGAATTCGATGACCCAAAGGCTTTCGATCGCCTAAAGGAAACTATTGAAGAGCTTGATCGGGAACGCGGAACCAATGGAAATCATGCATTCTATCTATCGATTCCACCAAAGGCTTTTGAGATTGTTTGTCAGCAGCTTTCACGTAGCGGACTAGCAAACCCGGCTCCAGATGAATTCCGACGAGTCGTCATCGAGAAGCCATTCGGCCACGACCTCAAGTCGGCTCGCGAGTTGAATGATGTCGTTGAGTCGGTATTCCCTCCGGATGCTGTATTCCGAATTGATCACTACCTTGGTAAAGAAACCGTGCAGAACATTTTGGCTTTGCGTTTTGCAAACCAATTGTTCGAGCCACTTTGGAATGCCAACTACATCGACCACGTTCAGATCACCATGGCTGAAGACATCGGTGTTGGTGGTCGAGCCGGTTATTACGACGGTATTGGTGCCGCACGTGACGTTATTCAGAACCATCTTCTCCAGTTGCTTGCACTTACCGCAATGGAAGAACCAGTTTCTTTCGATGCTGCAGATTTGCGCGCCGAAAAGGAAAAGGTATTGTCTGCGGTCACTTTGCCAAAGGATCTTGGTAAGTACACCTCACGCGGTCAGTACGCTGGCGGATGGCAGGGCGGCGAACAGGTCACCGGCTTCTTGCAAGAAGACGGCATGAACAAGAAATCTGTTACCGAGACCTATGCAGCCATGCGACTAGACATCAACACCCGTCGCTGGGCAGGAGTTCCGTTCTACCTTCGTGCTGGAAAGCGCCTTGGTCGTCGCGTTACTGAAATCGCGGTTGTCTTCAAACGCGCCCCTCAGCAACTTTTTGCTGAGTCGCAGACCTCTGCCTTGGGCCAGAATGCGCTAGTAATTCGTGTGCAGCCGGATGAAGGTGTGACCATTCGCTTTGGCTCTAAGGTGCCTGGTGTAGGCATGCAGGTTCGCGATGTGACCATGGACTTCGGTTACGGTCACGCGTTTACCGAGCAGAGCCCTGAGGCATATGAGCGTTTGATTCTGGATGTGCTGTTGGGTGATCCACCGCTGTTCCCTCGCCATGAAGAGGTAGAACTCTCTTGGAAGATCCTCGACCCAATCGAAGAATTTTGGGAGAAGCAGGGCAAGCCTGAGCAGTACGCGCCTGGCTCGTGGGGGCCTTCATCGGCAGACAAGATGTTGCAACAAGACGGACGAGCTTGGAGAATTCCGTGATTAAAGACCTACCTAACACCACAGTCAGCAAGGTTTCAAAGAAGCTGGTTGAAATTCGAGAAGAGGGCGGCGTAGTTGCTCTCGGTCGAGTGCTTACTTTAATTATCACCACCAAGTTCTCAGGTATCGAAGCAGCAGTGAAGGCCGCGAACGAAGCATCACGAGAACACCCTTGCCGCATCATTGTGCTCGCCGAAGATGACAAGAAGTCAAAGCAGGAATCTAAGCTCGACGCACAGATTCGTGTTGGCGGAGATGCCGGTGCTTCCGAAGTTGTTATCTTGCGCGCACATGGCGAAGCAGCGGAGCATCCTGAAGGTTTAGTAACCGGATTACTTCTTCCTGATGCACCGGTTGTAGCTTGGTGGCCAGGCGATGCACCAGTGAATATTGCAAATTCTCCTATTGGAAGAATTGCAACCCGCAGAATTACCGATGCGGCATCACAAAAAGATCCGCACGCATTCCTAAAGCAACTGGCCAAAGCATATGCTCCTGGTGACAGCGATTTCGCTTGGACTCGCCTCACTCTCTGGCGTGCTCAATTGGCAGCCATCCTGGACCAGCCTCCATTTGATTCGGTTACCGCTGTTGAAGTTACCGGTGCAGTGGATTCACCGAGTACCGATTTGCTCGCCGCTTGGTTGGAAATGAAGCTCAAAGTCAAAGTTTCCTTAGTTCGCACGTCACGCGGTAAGGCAGTAGCTGGCATCAAGGGCGTAAAGCTAATTCGTAAGTCAGGTGCAATAGAGATCGTGCGAAACGTTCCGGATGTAGCAACTTTGATTCAGCCAACTCAGCCAACTCGCGAGATTTCGCTTCCTCGTCGTTCGCTACGCGATTGCCTCAGCGAAGATCTGCGTCGTCTTGACCCAGATGACCTTTTTGGCAAGGTAATCACGAAGAACTTTCCTCCGGCAAAGCCAGCTCCAAAGCTAACTAAGGCAGCTAAGTGAGCAACACCGTAGTAAATCGATTCAAGGATGCAGATTCACTAACTCGCGGAGCGGCGGAGGAATTCGTAACTCGTTTGAGTCAATTGCTAGCTGAATTGCCTGAGGTCCACATTCAACTAACCGGCGGAACCATTGGCATCGCTACCCTGGCCGCCATCGCAGACCGCGAGGATGCACATCTTCTGGATTGGTCGCGAGTACACGTCTGGTGGGGCGACGAACGATTCGTCGAATCTGAGAGCGCGGATCGCAATGCCGTTCAGGCAAAGAAGGCGATGCTTAACAAGCTGCCGACCACAAACCTCCATGAATTCCCTGCCAGTGACGAAGGTATGAACTTGGATGAGGCAGCGAATTTCTTTGCAGCTGAGCTGGCTTCCCTAAAGCCCAAGTTCAGCCTCGCCTTTGTTGGCATGGGACCAGATGGG
>JBFYJA010000093.1:0-4099 GCA_041311675.1 Micrococcales bacterium
AGATATCGCTAAGACACGCCTCTAAATATGCGACAAAAAGTTCGCTCTAAGCCTTAGTTTCTAGGCGCGTAGTAAGGATTTCAGCGGGTTTAAGCCTCATCCTGAGGTTTAAGGTTGTTGTCCAACTGCGCTAGTGGGAAATCACTACGTCTTAGTCGGAGGAAACACGTGGGTCTGAACCAGAACTACTTAGCTGTCATCAAGGTTGTTGGAGTCGGTGGCGGTGGTGTCAATGCCCTTAATCGCATGATCGAAAAGGGTCAGCGTGGCGTTGAGTTCGTTGCAATCAACACCGATGCCCAGGCTCTCTTGATGAGTGAAGCCGACGTAAAGCTCGACATAGGTCGAGAAATTACTCGTGGCCTAGGTGCTGGAGCCGATCCGACAGTAGGCAAGCGCGCCGCTGAAGACCACGAGGAAGAAATTGAGTTGGCACTGAAGGGTGCTGACATGGTTTTTGTTACCGCGGGTGAAGGTGGAGGTACCGGTACCGGTGCAGCGCCAGTCGTAGCGAAAATCGCAAAGCGCCTGGGTGCACTAACCGTTGGAGTGGTCACTCGTCCATTCGACGTCGAAGGAAAGCGTCGAGCTGAGCAAGCAGCTGCTGGAATCGACGCACTGCGTGCCGAGGTAGACACTCTGATTGTTGTGCCAAACCAGCGACTACTCGAGCACACTAATAAGTCTTTGAGCTTGCTTGAGGCGTTTAATATTGCCGATGATGTGCTTCGCGCTGGTGTTCAGGGAATCACCGACTTGATTGTTACCCCTGGTTTGATCAACGTGGACTTTGCTGACGTACGTTCAGTAATGCAGGGTGCCGGTTCAGCACTTATGGGAATTGGAACTGCAAAGGGCGATGACCGCGCAATCCGCGCTGCCGAAGCTGCAATTTCAAGCCCACTGCTAGAGACCACCGTTGATGGCGCACATGGTGTGCTGTTGCTAGTTCAAGGTGCATCTGACATGGGTCTTCACGAAGTCAACGAGGCGGCACGTTTGGTGCACGAAGTGGTAAGCCCTGAAGCCAACATCATCTTTGGTGCCACCATTGATGACACTCTTGGCGATGAAATTCGAATTACGGTTGTTGCCGCTGGTTTCGATCCAGCAAAGCAGCGCCCAATCGAACGTCGCCCGTTCTCAACCGGCGCCGAAGAAGCTCCTGCGGGAAGCATCTCCTCGGTGTTCGACTTGCCGATTGCCGCAGCTGCAGCAACCGCTGGCGCTTTTGCTGTGAACGTGGAAGAAGCTGCACCAGCTACTGCTCAAATCACATTGGTTGATGAAGAGGTAATTCAGTTCCCGAAGCGCACTGAAGGCTTTGGCGATGACTTGGACATCCCTGACTTTTTGAAGTAAAGCATTGTCTCTAGAGTCTCGCTATAAAGAGGTAAAAGAGCGGATTGCGCAGGCAGCAGCTGTTCATGGTCGTGAGCTCGCAGACATTGAGCTGATCGTGATCAGTAAGAATCATCCGGCATCTTTGGTCGAACAGCTACACGGCTTAGGTCAACGCCATTTTGGTGAGAATCGGGACCAGGAGGCGGCACCCAAGGCTGCGGAAACGGCTGGATTGTCTGGAATTGTTTGGCATTTTGTCGGGCAATTGCAGAGCAATAAGGTGAAATCTGCTCTCAGATACGCAAAATACCTGCATTCGATCGATCGGGAATCGCTAGTTGGCGCATTGGCAAAGGAACTCGCTAAGACACCAATCAACGTAAAGGCATTTATTCAACTCAATTTGACCGACGATCCGGGGCGCGGAGGCATCCAGCCCAACGACTTGCTGGCATTTGCTGAGAAGGTGGCCGTGGTCCCAGGCATAGAGCTTCAAGGAGTGATGGGAGTTGCCGCATTGGATCGAGATCCTCGGATTGATTTCGAAACTATCGCCAACTGCAGTCATCAGCTGCAGAAGGCGCATCCGAGGGCCAAATTTATCTCGGCGGGCATGTCTCATGACTTTGAAGCCGCGTTGGAATTTGGCGCGACACACCTGCGAATTGGCACGGCAATCACCGGAAATAGGAACCTTTAGCCATATCCTGAGGTTGAAGGTTTAACAAGAGGAGACTCAAATGGCTGGACTTATTTCTCAGGTTTCAGGCTGGCTTGGCTTTGGAGACGAAGCTGAAGCAGCACCGCAGCGTCCAACTGCGGCAACCCAGGATCGTGGCGCTTCACGCGTTACTGCGCTTCGTCCACGTCGTGGTGCTGAGCCAAGTGAGATCTTCACCATCGAGCCAAAGTCTTACAAGGACGCTGGGGAAGTTGCGATGCACTTCCGCGAAGGCGTTTCAGTGATCGTGAACATGCACCAGATGACAGAAGCTGAAGGCAAGCGCATGCTCGACTTCATGCTTGGACTACAACACGGTCTTCAGGGCCACCTACAGCGTGTTACTCAGACCGTGTTCCTACTTGCTCCTGCACACGTACTAATCAACGACGAAGAGCCGATTGATGAAGTTGCAGACGACCTTCTAGTTCGTCCATAACTGAAATTTCCTTATGCCGATTCTGGTAATGGCCCTGCTTTGGGCTCTCCAGATTTACTTCTACCTGATGATTGCCCGTTTAGTGGCTGATTTAGTGCTCTCTGTCAATCCAACCTGGCGACCAAAGGGCTTGCTCTTGATTTTGGTTGAGCTGATCTTTACCCTGACTGACCCACCTCTCAAACTAGTGAGGCGATTTATCAAACCGATGAGATTCGGCGCCGTTGCGCTTGATTTTGGTTGGACGATTGTAATTTTTGCCATCGGTTTACTCCAGAATCTTCTCGGAAGACTGATCTAGGGCTTACTAACAAGCAACCTAATGCCCGTTTTAGGCGAGGCTACCTGCGGTAACCTAGACACTGCTAATCAGCGAAAGAGGACACTATGCCACTGACTCCAGAAGACGTAGTCAATAAGCGGTTTCAGCCAACCAAGTTTCGCGAAGGTTATGACCAAGACGAAGTTGACGATTTTCTGGATGAAATCGTTGTGGAGCTGCGTCGGCTAAACGGCGAGAACGAAGACCTTCGCCAGCGCCTATTGGCCTCTGAGGCTCGCGTAGCTGAATTGCAGCGCAGTGGCGCCGGTCTCGCAGATCAACTTCAAAATCCAAATCAGTCAATTCCAACTCTCGGCGCGTTACAACAGCTCAGCACCCCAGAGCCTAGTAACTTCCCTATGGCGGTTGGCGATCCTTCACAGCTGGATAGCAACAGCACAAATAATTTGCTCCAGCTTGCCAGGAAACTGCACGATGATCACGTTCGCGAGGGTATTTCTAAGCGTGACGCTCTAATCGCAGAAGGCCACGCCACTGCGGCTCGCGTAATTCGTGAGGCTGAGGCTCAGCAGCGAGTTGAGCTAAGCAAGTTCGAGCAGGAGCGTGCAGTTCTTGAGCACACCATTTTGGAATTGCGCACCTTTGAACGCGAGTATCGCATCAAGTTGAAGACTTACATCGAAAGCCAGCTTGCCGAACTCGAGTTTGAATCAAAGCCAAACAGTTCACAGAATTCGAGTTCATCATTCGAACTTGGAGCCGGTAATTCGAGTTCATCCAGCGATTTCTTCGGTGTCTAAGTTAATTGAAAACTAAACAACTGGTTTTACAAGCGCTCGTAGTTTGCTTGGCTACGCTAGTTGTTTTTGTAGATCAACTATCTAAGGCATTGGTAATTTCAAATTTCAAGCCTGGAAAATTGTCACCTCTGATCGGTGAAGTGATTCAGTTCAATTTAGTTTTTAATGACTCTGCTGCATTTTCGATTGGATTTGGAGCCACCGCTGTTTTTGCTGTCATTTCGTCCATGGCTGCACTCGTATTCCTCTGGCTATCAAGCAAAGTGGAAACTAAATCGTGGGCCATTCTGCTCGGCGTTGCGCTTGGCGGTGTAGTTGGCAACCTAGTTGATCGTCTTACGAGAGAGCCAGGTTTCGGTCGTGGATGGGTAGTGGACTTCATCCAAATTCCGTTTAATTTTCCGGTCTTCAATTTGGCGGATTCGGCCATTTTCATTGTTGCGGTAATCACCGTGATTCGCGTTATGCGTGGAGACAAGATTGGCAAAGCTAAGAACTGATGGCCGAGATAA
>JBFYJA010000094.1:0-4076 GCA_041311675.1 Micrococcales bacterium
CCGGTGTGACGCGCGTATGCCCAGTTGAACAGAGCGGTGCGAATCAAGCCAACATGCGGGGTGCCGGTAGGCGAAGGGCAAAAGCGAACGACAACATCCGCGCCAGACGCATTAGTAAAAGGGGCTGTAATTAGTGACATCGGAACTAAGTCTAGTTAGAGCACGTGTGAAATCAGAGTGCCGATACCCTCAACCTCGCACTCGACGATGTCGCCGTGCTTGATCTGAGCAACTCCTGCCGGGGTGCCGGTGAGTACGATGTCTCCAGGCAACAGGGTCATGTTCTTCGATACGTATGAGACGATTTCGGCAACCCCGAAGATCATGTCATTCACCGAAGCCGACTGAGTGGTTTCGCCATTGATGCGAGATTCAATCAATTGACCGTCAATCTCAAACTCGGTTTCGATCCATGGGCCAAGCGGCAAGAAGGTGTCGAAACCTTTCGAGCGTGCCCACTGGTCATCGGTGGCCTGCAGGTCGCGAGCGGTAACATCGTTGGCAACCGTGTAACCCCAGATGTACTGACCGACATCCTCGGGCTCAACGTTCTTGCAAATCGAACCAATCACCACGGTTAGCTCACACTCGAGATCTACCCGCTCGCTCTGCCACGGCAAAACAATCGAATCACCTGGGCCAATGATCGCGGTCGAAGGCTTTAGAAAAACCACCGGCTCATCAAATGCCTTGCCGTCAAACTCTGCGATGTGATCCGCGTAGTTCTTGCCGATGCAAACCACCTTGGATGGCATGGTCGGCGCCAAAAGCTTTACCTCTTTTAGAGCAACGCGTTCGCCGGTGTATTCGTAACCGTTTACTAGCGGATGCCCAGCCAAAACTCGCAGCTCAGGCCCATCCACAACACCGTAAGCCGCTGCCCCATCGGCCAAATACCTTGCAACGCGCATTAGTCTGCGAGCTTGAGCATCCAGCCGTGACGGTCTGCAACCGTTCCATACTGAATGCCAGTTAGTTCATTGCGAAGAGAAACGGTAACTTCACCAGGCTCCGAAGAAACAGTGAGCACACCATTGCGCGACTTGAATTCGCCAATCGGAGTGATCACAGCAGCGGTTCCACAAGCAAACACCTCAACGATTTCGCCAGCAGACAAACCTGCAGTTACCTCAGCTAGAGAAACCTGACGCTCCTCAACCGATACTCCGCGATCCTTCAGCAGCTGAATCACGCTGTCGCGAGTGATGCCGTGCAAGATGGTTCCATCAAGTGCTGGTGTTGCAACGTGGCCGTCCTTGTAAACAAAGAACAGGTTCATGCCGCCAAGTTCTTCAAAGTAGGTTGCGGTGTCGGCATCCAAGAAAGCCACCTGAGAACAACCGTTTTCGTAACCCTCGGTCTGCGCAAGCAATGAAGCCGCATAATTTCCACCGGTCTTTGCTTCTCCGGTTCCGTGCTTACCCGCACGAGCAGAATCCAACGCCAACCAAATCGAAATCGGCTTCACTCCGCCAGTGAAGTAAGGGCCAACCGGAGACGCAATGACGCGATACTCCGCACGATGTGCAGCACGCACACCCAAGAAGTTTTCCGCGGCAATTTCGAACGGACGAATATACAAAGTCTTCTCGTTCACCGGCTCTGGCACCCAAGCACCATCAACCGCAATCAACTGACGCAGTGACTCAACGAAAATCTCAACTGGAAGCTCAGGCAAGGCCATGCGGTGTGCAGACTTCTGCAAACGCTTAGCGTTAGCCTCTGGGCGGAAAGTCCAGATCGAACCATCAGCGTGACGGTATGCCTTGATGCCCTCGAAGATCTCCTGGCCGTAGTGCAAAACTGCAGCAGAAGGGTCCATCATGATTGGGCCGTATGGCAGAACCTCGGCCGAGTGCCAACCCTTGTCCTTCTCCCAAACCACAACCACCTGGTGGTCGGTTAGCTTTGCGCCAAACACCGGAGCGGCAAGGATCGCCTCGCGCTCGGCATCCGGCAGTGGATTCGGGTTACGGGTTACTGAAAACTGAACAGACATCTTTATCTCCTAGAGCTGAGCGAGAATGCGCTCGGCAATTTCTGTGGTGGTGTGCTTAGTTGTGCCGCGAGTAGCCAGGTCTTGTGAAACGGCGTTCTCGATGCGTGCTGCAGCCACATACTGTTGAAGGTGCTCTAGCAACATTGCAGCAGAAAGAATTGCTGCGGTTGGGTCGGCAAGGTTTTTGCCGGCAATGTCAGGTGCCGAACCGTGTACCGGTTCAAACATCGACGGGAAGGCACCGGTCGGGTTGATGTTCCCCGAAGCGCCTAGTCCAATTCCGCCACCGATGGCAGCGGCGAGGTCTGTAATGATGTCGCCAAATAGGTTGTCGGTAACAATCACGTCGAAACGTTCTGGATTGGTCACCATAAAAATAGTTGCTGCATCGATGTGCAAGTAATCAACCTTGATAGCCGGATATTCGGCAGCAACCTTGTCAACAGTGCGCTGCCACAATCCACCGGCGTGCACCAACACATTGTGCTTGTGGACCAAGGTCAACTTCTTACGGTCGCGATCAGAAGCAAGCTCAAACGCGTAACGCACAGTGCGCTCAACACCGTATGCAGTGTTCACCGAAACCTCGTTAGCAACCTCTGCCTCGGTACCAACACGAATCGCTCCACCGTTACCAACGTAAGGACCTTCAGTGCCTTCACGCACCACAACAAAGTCAACGTTGCCCGGATCGGCCAAAGGTGACACCACACCCGGATACAACTTGGTTGGACGCAAGTTTATGAAGTGGTCAAAACTAAAACGAAGCTTCAACAGCAACTGACGCTCAAGCACACCCGATGGCACGCGAGGATCTCCGATAGCCCCCAACAAAATCGCGTCGTGCTCGGCCAAAGAAGAAAGATCCGCATCTGTCAGCGTTTCCCCATTAGCCAGGTAACGACGAGCACCTAGGTCATACTCTGTGGTCTTGAACTCCACGCCAGAACCGGCGGTCACCTTACGAATTGCATCCAGGGCAATCTGAGTCACCTCAGGGCCGATTCCATCGCCACCGATTACGGCAATCTTGTATTCACGAGTCACGAGCTGCTCCAAAACTTATTTAGGGCAAGTCTAACTAAGGCCTAAAGAACCTTAGCCTTCAAAACCAAGGTAACCGAGGGCTTCAGCCCTTCCTTGGTCTGCACCTGGCCATCGCGGTTCTCCAGAACCTCAATCCCCACCGGCAAACCCTCGAGCATCTCGGTAATTGTCGCCACCGAAGGGCGAACATCGGCATCGCGAGGCCCGTTGTAGTCGTTATCCATGTTGTCGCGAGAGTGCCAAACCCCGATCAGATGCCCACCCGGCTTGATCTGGTCAATCAAACACTCGAGAGCCTCAGCCAGCGACTCCTGCTTAATCTGCAGGTAAGCCACCACACCCAAATCCACCGGATACAACACCGACTCAAAACCGGTCGCATCCGCGCAGTTGGCAAAAACCTTTTCAGAAACACCACGACGCTCGGCAAAAGCCAAAAACTTAGTCAACCCAGCAGAAGAAATGTCGATGTTCTCAGCCTGCCAACCACGCTCGGCAAACCAAACCGAATTACGACCCTCACCACCGGCAAGGTCGATAACCTTGCCCTTCTTCTTCGCAGCAACAATCGGCGAAGCCAGCTCCTCAACAAAACGATTCACCGTCTCGGTGTAAACCATTTCGTCAGTAGCTGCGTACTTTTCGTTCCAATACTCCTTAGGAGTTTTGTCTCCCATGAGAATTACTGAACGATCGGCAAACCGGTGAGACCAGCGGCGTCTTCAAGACCACCCATGTTCTCAAGCTCGCCAACAAAACCAAGTTCACGCATGATTGGAATCGCCTTGCCAACACGACCACCCGAACGGCAGTGCATGCGGTAGTTGGCGTTCTTGTCCAACTGAGAGATCTTCTCAACGAAGTCTTCAGCCATGAAGTCAACCACTAGAGCACCGTCTAGGTGACCTTCAGCAACTTCTTCTGGAGTGCGAATATCTAAAACGAAATCAGCCACAACTGCTCCTCATAAATTGACGTCGATTGCCAAAAGCTTTTCAGCTTCAATAGCAACACGAACCTGTTCCAGTAC
>JBFYJA010000095.1:0-4029 GCA_041311675.1 Micrococcales bacterium
TGGCAGGCAGCGGTTCTTTTCTCATAATCGGTCTGACTCGAAGCAACAGCAATGCCGTCCTTCGCTTTTCAGCGGAATTTAGTTGCCGCACGGCACCGCGCAAGAACTATCGCTCGATGACGCCTGGCTAGGTTCGATCTGCCGCCTGTTCCTGATGGCAGACTGCTGCAGGCTCTCCAACGTCGCGCCTGAAGAAGACAGATGGGACGAAACAATATACATCTACAAGGGCAAATACGGGACAACAACCACAAACACTGATTATAGCCTCCCACACAATTTCATCAAAGCCGATAAAGGGCACGAGGCCGCGTGGAGTTGATGATTCTCAGGATCAACAGATTGCTGACGAACTAAAGAACAACGAAAAAGAACGTGCCGAAAACTTGATGATTGTCGACCTAATGCGTAACGACTTTGGTCGAGTAGCCAAGGTTGATTCGGTGCAGGTGCCAAAGCTTTTTGAGGTGGAAAGCTATGCCACTGTGCACCAACTTGTTAGCACGATTACAGCAGAACTAGCCGACGGGCTAACTGCTATAGATGCGCTTCGTTCCTCTTTTCCCGGTGGTTCGATGACCGGAGCTCCAAAGCAACGCGCCATGGAGATAATTGCGGAGTTGGAAGCAGGGCCGCGCGGTTCGTATTCCGGCGTCGTTGGCTATCTGACTCACGGCGGAGTTGCCGAATTCGGAATGACCATTCGAACCGTGGTCGTCTCGGACGGCAAGGCGACCATCGGCGTTGGGGGTGGAATCACCATTGATTCAATACCCGATGAGGAATTACAAGAGACCAAGGTCAAGTCAAGGGTGCTTTTGCAGGCACTACAGGCCCGCGATCCTTGGGTCAATTGGTAACCTTATAAGAATGTCTGAGCTACAAAATCAATCCGAGTACGACGTATTCGCCATCCAAGACCGCTGGTTGCCAGTGTGGGATGAGCTACGTCCATTCAACTCAGGCATTGACGGCGATCCTCGCCCGAAGAAATACGTACTCGACATGTTCCCCTACCCATCAGGTGATCTGCACATGGGTCACGCTGAGGCTTATGCTCTTGGCGACGTAATCTCTCGTTACTGGGTGCAAAAGGGATTTAACGTAATGCACCCGATTGGCTGGGATTCATTTGGGCTTCCGGCCGAAAACGCGGCGATCAAGCGTGGACTAGACCCTAAGGGCTGGACCTACGACAACATCGCACAGCAAAAAGCTTCGATGCGACGCTACGCCTGTTCTTTCGACTGGGATCGCGTAATCGTAACCAGCGACCCGATCTACTATCGCTGGAACCAATGGTTGTTCCTTGAGTTCTATAACAAGGGTTTGGCATACCGTAAAAACTCAAACGTTAACTGGTGCCCGAGTTGCCAGACAGTGCTTGCGAATGAGCAGGTAGTTGCCGGTCTTTGTGAGCGATGCGACAGCGTAGTAACCAAGAAGGCGTTGACTCAGTGGTACTTCAAGGTCACCGATTACGCGGATCGTCTGCTCGATGACCTAGATACTCTCGAAGGTAACTGGCCTGCAAAAGTTTTGACTATGCAGCGCAATTGGATTGGTCGTTCCGCCGGTGCCGAGGTTGAATTCCAAGTTGAAGGTCGCAGTGAGCCAATTACGGTTTACACAACTCGTCCTGACACTTTGTTTGGTGCAACTTTCATGGTGGTTGCAGCCGACAGCGATTTGGCTGCGGAGTTGGCATCGATGGCAACTCCTGCAGTGCGAACTGCTTTCCAGGAATATCTAGAGCAGGTTAAGAAGTCGAACGATATCGAGCGTCTTGCAACCGATCGTAAGAAGACCGGTGTTGAACTAGGCGTCTACGCAATTAATCCGATCAACGGCGAGCGCATTCCAATGTGGGCAGCCGATTATGTACTTGCCGATTACGGTACCGGTGCCATCATGGCGGTACCAGCGCATGACCAGCGTGACTTTGAATTCGCTAAAACTTTTGATCTGCCAATTCGCATGGTTGTCGACACCGGCGAAGGTGATCCAAATGAGCTTGGTGCACCAACCGTTGGCGATGGTGTCCTCGTCAACTCGGGCGAGCTAAATGGTTTGAGCAAGGATGCTGCGATTGCCAAGGCAATCGAGTTGCTATTGGCTCAAGGTAAGGGCAAGTCGGCTAAGAACTTCCGCCTACGCGACTGGTTGATTTCTCGTCAGCGCTACTGGGGCACTCCGATTCCGATTATTCACTGCGATAACTGTGGTGAAGTTCCGGTGCCTGCCGACCAGCTTCCTGTTCAGCTGCCTTCTGCTGAAGGACTAGACCTTAAGCCAAAGGGTACCTCTCCGCTCGGCGGAGCAGAGGCTTGGGTAAATGTTGATTGTCCAAAGTGTGGCAAGCCAGCCAAGCGCGATACCGACACAATGGATACCTTTGTCGACTCATCTTGGTACTTCCTACGTTATCTTTCACCAAATTCAACCGACGAGGCATTCTCGCAGCAGGCCGCTCGCGACTGGGCTCCGGTTGATCAGTATGTCGGTGGTGTAACCCACGCAATCTTGCACCTTTTGTATGCACGATTCTTCACCAAGGTATTGCACGACCTCGGTTACGTAGATTTCGAAGAGCCTTTCACTCGTTTGCTGAACCAGGGAATGGTTCTTATGAACGGTTCCGCGATGTCAAAGTCACGTGGCAACTTGGTTGCATTGAGCGATCAGTTAGACGAGCACGGTGTTGATGCGATTCGTTTGACCATGGCGTTCGCTGGTCCACCAGAAGATGACATCGACTGGGCAGATGTTTCACCGGCAGCATCGGCAAAGTTCCTTGCTCGTGCTTGGAGAACTGCAAACGACGTAACTTCGGCACCTGGTGTGGACTTCAACGCAGGCAATGCCGAATTGCGCAAAGCGACTCATTCTTTCCTTCGCGACTTTGCGCCTGCAATCGAATCATTCAAGTTCAACGTCGGCGTTGCCAAGGTTATGGAATTGGTTAACGCGCTTCGCAAGGGTATCGACGGCGATGCCGGACCGGCTGATCCAGCGGTGCGCGAGGCTGCTGAAGTAGTGGCGAAGGCAATTTCACTTTTTGCTCCATACACAGCCGAAGACATGTGGGCGAAACTAGGCCACCAGCCTGGCGTTGCACTTGCTGGGCTGCAACAGGCAGACGAGTCACTTCTTGTGCAAAGCGCTGTAGTTGCAGTGGTTCAGGTCGATGGAAAACTGCGCGACAAGTTCGAGGTTTCGGTTTCGATTAGCGAAGATGAACTGCGCGAAAAGGCGTTTGCTTTAGAGAACGTGAATCGAGCAATTGGTGACAAGCAGGTTGCCAACGTAATTATTCGTGCGCCAAAACTTGTCAACATTGCGACTAAGTAAATACTTATAAACAGATTCTGCTGAAACCGCCGGAGACGCCATCCGGCGGTTTTATTTTGCTTGGGTGAACTTTTTACGCGAAAAGCTCATTGGCCTTATCGCCAGTGGGGAGACGGTCAATAAACGTTTGGTGCTGTTAGTTGCGCTTGGAGTTGCGGCTGTAGTTGCCATTTTGGTTAGTCTCAATTCCGCTAAACCAATACCCACAAATAATCTGGCTACGGCTGTACCTTTGCCTGTGGTGCTACCGGACTGCTATGTGCATGTGGTTGGAGAAGTCAAGAAACCTGGTATCTATGACTTACCTTCGGATAGTCGAGTGTTTGAAGCGATCTTCGCGGCCGGTGGTTTCACCGATAAAGCCGACGAGGGCAGTATCAATCTTGCCCGAGCGATAGGTGATGGCGAACAAATAATCGTTTTAGCTAAGGGGCAAACCTCTAGGAATGTCTCTCCAGAAAGTACCATCAACCACGGCTGTTCAGTCACTAAACCCAATGTGCAAAGCCAAAGATATGCCGCAGCAATTATTGAACTCAAAGTGTCGCCTTCGGCTTTATTTGTAGGAACAACTTGTTCCCAATGCCTGAAACATTTCGTAGGTCTTCAATTTTCTTGAAACCACCGTTTGACAAACGCCAATCGATAATCCTGGCGGCAAGTGTCGGGCCAACGCCG
>JBFYJA010000096.1:0-3982 GCA_041311675.1 Micrococcales bacterium
TGAAATCGCCCGCGAAATCCAAGTTGACTGAAATCGATGGGGTCCATATCGCCTATGGCTATCCTCGCCCGCAGGTTAACCAACAAACCTCTAGAGACACCGCTCATCGATTGATTGGTAGCGACCAGATGCAAGCCCAGAGATCGGCCGCGTGCAGCGATTTGCTCCAGCACATTACTTAGTCTCGGATGCTGCCTGAGCAACTCCCCCAGTTCATCGATCACAATCACCTGACGACAAAGCCCGCCACCACGCTCTAGATAATCTTCGATCGAGGAAGCCTGCATCGCGGCTAAAACCTTCTGGCGACGCATTAGCTCGGCTTCGAAGGTGTCGGCAATCTTTAGGGCATTGGTTGCGTTCAGATCGGTGGCCAGGGCAACGACCCTTGGATGCCGTGCAAACCTAGCCAAAGTTGCTCCGCCCTTAAAGTCGATCAGGGCGAGTTCGGTTTGCTCGACTCGGTTTAGCCAACCAGCAACCATCATTCGAAGGAGTTCACTTTTGCCGGTGCCGGTGGCGCCCACGATCAGCAGATGTGGGCCTTCGGCTTCGATTTTGAAGGACAGCTCGGCGGAATTTGAGATCCCTAACCAGATGGAGTTAGCTTCCTCGCCAGTGAAGCCCCTGCCTCGAACCACCTCCAATAGTTTGGGGAAGTCTTCGCGACTTCTATGGGCCGCAAAAGCCTCCCAGAGGTACGTATGCCATGACTTGCGCCAGAAGATTTCTCTTCTCGGGAGACGGTGATCGCCGATCCAGACATCCTTGCCATCGAAATGTGCCGGACCGGTTAGCTGAAAATCTCGATGATTCTTGATCCACTTGCCGAGTGGCCAAATCGACAAGCTAACGGTGGCGAATATCAGCATTTGCCAACTGCCAGTGGTGAAACCTTGAACTGCGCCAAAGATCAATGACGGTAAAAACCAAAGACCCTGCATAAAAGAAGATTGGGCCACCGCGCTTTGCGCAATGACCCAATCGATCGAACTTGTGGAAAACCTTTAGTCTCCAATAAAAGACATGACGTGCTTGATGCGGGTGTAATCCTCGAATCCATACTGCGACAGGTCTTTTCCATAGCCGGAGTGACGGAAGCCACCGTGAGGCATCTCGGCTGCCAACGGAATGTGAGTGTTAATCCATACGCAACCGAAGTTGAGCCCCTTCGAAAAGCGCATCGCGCGAGTGTGGTTTTGAGTCCAAACCGATGATGCCAAACCATACTGAACATCGTTAGCCCAGCGCATGGCCTCGGCGTCATCCTTGAATTTCTGAACGGTGGTGACCGGGCCGAAGATTTCGCTCTGAATGTGCTCGTCGGTCTGCTTCAAACCCGAAAGCACGGTTGCCTCGTGGAAGTATCCGACGGTACCAACGCGGTTACCACCAACCTCAATTCGGGCGTGGTCTGGTAGACGATCAATGAAACCCTGAACCCGTTCGAGCTGGTTGGCGTTGTTCACCGGGCCGAAGAGGATGTCGTCGCGGCTCGGATCACCCGTAGTGGCATTGGCCTTTACCTCGGCGACCAAGAGGGCGATGAACTCGTCGTGCACCGATTCGTGAACCAGGATGCGGGTTGCCGCGGTGCAGTCTTGACCGGCGTTGAAGTAACCCGCAATCGCAATTTGGGCGGCTGCCTTCTGAAGGTCAGCGTCTTCGAAAACGATGACCGGGGCCTTGCCGCCTAGCTCTAGGTGTACGCGCTTTAGGTCGGCGGCCGCCGATTTGGCAACCTCCATACCGGCACGAACAGAACCGGTGATTGAAACCATCTGAGGAATGCTGTTCTCGATCATGGCGCGACCGGTATCGCGAGTTCCGGCGACAACGTTGAACACGCCCTTTGGCAAGAATTCGCTGGCAATCTCGGCAAGCAGAAGAGTCGAAGCAGGTGTCGTGTCGGAAGGTTTGATGACCACGGTATTTCCGGCGGCAATAGCCGGAGCGAACTTCCAGACCGCCATGTTGAGCGGGTAGTTCCAAGGCGTGACCTGACCGATGACACCGATAGGCTCGCGGCGAATCCATGAAGTGTGGTCGCGGGCATACTCGCCAGCAGATTTACCCTCAAGGTTTCGGGCGGCACCGGCAAAGAACCGAATTTGGTCCACGGATGGAGCCATTTCGTACTCAACGAGAGTGCTGCGAGGCTTACCGGTGTTCTCAGATTCGACATCGGCGGCTTCTTCGGCTCTTGCCTCTAGTGCGTCTGCAATGCGGAACAAGGCCAACTGACGCTCACCCGGGGTGAAGTTACTCCACTCCTCGAAACCAGCTGCGGCTGCCTGATAGGCCGCGTCTACATCGGCAGCTGATGAAACCGGAGCGGCAGCATAAACCTGGCCGGTAGCCGGGTTGATAACGTCACTGGTTTCACCTGATTTTGAATCGACGTATTCGCCGTTGACAAAGTTTTGTAGTTTGCGAACCGACATCGCTTAGCTCTCCTTCGAGTGGGTGCTCTTATTGTGAGTCTAATCCGCATTCCGAAGCAAATTAAGACGATTTGCTTTTATTTCAGTATCAATATTGCAAATCACCTGCGGATTCATTTGCTAAATGCGTTTTTCACTGACAAAATCGAAGCATGTCTAGGGTTGCACGCACTAAATCTAGTCAGCTGGACGATGTATCAAAGTTGATCATCGAACAACTTCAGCTTGACGGTCGTCGCTCATACTCTGAAATCGGCAAGGCAGTTGGGCTGTCTGAAGCCGCTGTGCGCCAGCGAGTGCAAAAACTTACCGAATCTGGCGTGATGCAAGTGGTCGCCGTAACCGACCCTATGCAGCTCGGTTTCTATCGCCAGGCGATGATCGGCGTGCGCTGCGGCGGAGACACCCGTGCAATCTCTGAATCTCTGGCCGAGATGGCTGAAGTTGACTATGTGGTTATGACCGCTGGAAGTTTTGACATTTTGGTTGAGGTGGTGTGTGAGAACGATGACGATCTCATCGCCCTACTCAATTCAAAGATCCGGACACTGCCCGGAGTGACATCTACCGAAACCTTCGTGTATTTGAAAGTCGCAAAGCAGGTCTACAACTGGGGAACCAGATGATTCCCCTGCAAACCCAAATGTAAAGAGTGATATCAAATGGCTATCTGGAATCGAAAGAACGCAGAAACCGCCACCCCGCTACTCGACGCTCGCAAGGCCGGACGAGAAGCAACCCCTGAAATGCTGCAGCAGGCCGCCAAGGACAACATGTTCTTGCAGTTCACCCGCCACAGCCCTTTCTACGAAAAGCACGGTGAAATTCCGATCATTACCCGCGCCCAGGGGCACCACTTCTGGGATCAGAACGGCAAGCGCTACTTCGACGGCATCTCTAGCCTCTTCGCTGTAAACGCCGGCCACGGTCGCGAACGCCTAGCCGAAGCTGCACACAAACAAATGCGCGAACTCGACTACTTCCCACTTTGGTCACACGCACACAAGCCAGGCATTGAGCTTTCTGAGCGCCTACTCTCATACGCACCGAAAAACATGTCTCGCGTTTTCTTCACCACCGGAGGTGGCGAGGCAAACGAAACCGCCTGGAAGCTAGCCAAGCAGTACTTCAAGATCCAGGGCAAGCCGATGAAGCACAAGGTTTTGACCCGATCGGTGGCCTACCACGGCACCTCACACGGCGCCTTGTCGATGACCGGAATCCCTTCGATGAAGAAGCAGTTCGAACCGCTAGTGCCATCAACCTTCCGCGTTCCGAACACCAACTGGTATCGCGCACAGGATCAGTTTGCTACCGAAGAAGAGTTCGGTCTTTGGGCAGCCGACCGAGTCGAAGAGATGATCCAGTTCGAAGACCCAGACACCGTTGCAATGTTCGTTCTCGAACCAGTTCAAAACTCTGGCGGCTGCTTCACCGCTCCAAAGAGCTACTTCAAGCGGGTTCGAGAAATCTGCGACAAGTACGACGTTCTCATCGTTGCTGACGAAACCATCGATGCATTCGGTCGCGTGGGTGAA
>JBFYJA010000097.1:0-3963 GCA_041311675.1 Micrococcales bacterium
GATCGCGACAAGCCACACTTGGTCTTGCCAGTTCGTCGTTTACAGCAGCTCGGCTACAAGGTCTTAGCCACAAGCGGTACAGCGGCCATTCTTGAGCGTCACGGCATCGACGTGCAGGTTGTACGTAAGCACAGCGAACCATCTATCAATGGCGAACCTTCGATTGTTGACCTAATCACCGATGGACTAGTCGACGTTGTCGTGAATACACCGAGCGGATCACACGCTCGCAAGGATGGTTATGAGATTCGCGCGGCAACCACGGCAGCTGACAAGGCTATCTTTACTACCATTGCTCAGCTCTCAGCTGCCATCGGTTCATTCGAATCGGTGATTGCTGAACCGTTCGAGGTGCGTTCACTTCAGCAGCACGCAGAAGACAGAAGGGTAGCCCTTGCCAACTAGTTTCAGTAGTCGACTTCGACGTAATTTTGATCAGTATGGTCAACTTTGCGTCGGTATCGATCCGCACGCTAGTTTGCTTGACGACTGGAATCTAAGCGATTCCGCCGATGGACTTAGAACATTTGCATTCACAGTACTTGATGCTGCTGTTGGTCGAGTTGGAATCATCAAACCCCAGGTTAGTTTCTTCGAACGTTTCGGAGCCAAGGGTTTTGCTGTGCTTGAAGACCTAGCATCGGCTGCAGCTGAAACCGATTTACAAGTAATCATGGATGCGAAGCGTGGCGACATTGGTTCGACCATGGACGGATATTTTGATGCATGGCTATCACGTACAGCTCCGTTTGTCTGCGATGCACTTACCGTTAGTCCATATCTCGGTTTTGAATCGCTCGGCAATGTTTTTGCTGCGGCTCTAGAAAACGGTAAGGGCCTTTTTGTGCTAGCAGCAACGTCTAACCCGGAGGGCAAGACGGTTCAAAAGGCTCTTATCAATGAGCGCACTTTGGCTGCCGACATCATGGATCGATTGGAACGAATCAATAGAGTTAATTTGGATCCTTCAGGTGTAATCGGTAACTTCGGCGCCGTGGTTGGAGCCACACTCAATCTGCAAGCCGCGGGACTTGGTTCACTATACGAAGATGCTTCGGCAACCAGCCCTCTTTTAGCTCCCGGCTTCGGTGCACAGGGAGCGGAGCTCGGCGACTGTGCTCAGTTGTTTGGGGCAGCAGCACCTAGAGTCCTTGCCTCGGTTTCCAGATCAGTTCTTTCGGCTGGACCTAGCGGTATCGCAAATGCTATCGATACTGCGAACCAGCAACTCAAAGTAGGTTTATCCAATGGCCGCTAATCGACTCCTGGTGCTTGCCGGCCCAACTGCCGTTGGCAAAGGAACTGTTGCCCGTTACATTGTTGAGCACAACCCGGATGTGCAGCTGTCAGTTTCGGCTACCACTCGAAGTGCCCGGCCGGGTGAGGTCGACGGTGTCCACTATTACTTTTTGACCGATGCTGAATTCGACGATCTCATTGCCGACGGTCAGATGCTCGAGTACGCGGTAGTTCACGGCACCCACCGCTATGGAACACCAAAAGCGCCGGTCGAGGCAGCCCTACAGGCAGGTAAGAATGTACTTTTGGAGATCGACATTCAGGGTGCTCGCCAGGTTAAAGAGGCTCTGCCCGAAGCTATCACGGTCTTTCTTGCTCCACCAAGTTGGGATGAATTGGTCCGCAGACTCCAAGGCCGTGGTACCGAAACCGCTGAACAGCAGGCTCGTAGGCTTGAGACCGCGCGTGAAGAACTGGCCGCACAAAGCGAATTCGACCACATCATGGTCAACGACGAGGTAGCCAAATGCGCAGCCCAAGTCGTAGAATTGATGAAGTCTTAGCGCCAGGCGCTCATTTAGGAAGAATCAAATGTCAGAAAAACTTGAAGGTATTGTTTCGCCGTCTATCGACAACCTACTGTCGAAGGATTACATCGGCTCAAAGTACGAGCTTGTTATTTTTGCATCGAAGCGAGCACGTCAGATTAATGACTATTACTCAGCCCTTCAGGATGGTCACCTTTTCCAAGTTGTTGGTCCTCTAGTGGACACCACAATCAATGAGAAGCCTCTTACTATCGCTCTCAAGGAGATCGATCAGAACAAGCTAGCTAAAAAGACCGCTTAATAGGGCAATTCCGATAGGAGTGGGCCAATGCATGTTGTCATCGGTATCACTGGCGGAATCGCGGCCTACAAGGCAGCGGGGATAATCAGACTTTTCACTGAAGCCGGCCACAGTGTGAAAGTTATTCCAACTGAAAATGCTCTCAAATTTATTGGGGCTACTACATTAGAAGCTCTTTCGCACAACAGCGTTGACCCGAACCTCTACACAGATGTTGCCGATGTTAAGCACATTCAACTTGGTAAAGAAGCCGACCTCATTGTCGTCGCTCCAGCCACAGCAAATTTCATAGCCAAAACCGCAGCCGGAATTGCTGACGATCTACTGGGAAACACAATCTTGGCTAGTGACGCACCGATTCTGCTGGCGCCAGCAATGCACACCGAAATGTGGCTCAACTCTGCCACGCAAAAAAATATCCAGGTATTACGAGGTCGCGGCTTTAACTTCATTGAGCCAGCATCCGGGCGGCTTACCGGCGAAGACACCGGTATTGGGCGACTGCCAGAGATAGAGCAGATTTTCACCCAAGCATTGTCGCTACTCAGCCCAAAGGATCTTGCCGGCAAGCATGTGGTTGTAACTGCCGGAGGTACACGTGAAACTATTGATCCGGTTCGATTCATCGGAAATCGTAGTAGCGGAAAACAGGGGACGGCAATCGCACTGTGTGCCGCCAGTCGCGGTGCAAAAGTCACCCTGATTGGTGCCAACATTCCAAGTACCAATACTCCGAATGTGCACTTTGTTCCTGTCAGCACTGCTGCAGAACTTGAGCGCGAGATAAATGCGTTGTTACCAAATGCTGAAATCCTGTTTCAAGCCGCCGCGGTTAGCGATTTCAGAGTGAAAAATCCGAGCGAAAGTAAGCTGAAGCGCAGTATCTTGGGCGAAGAAATTGCTCTCGAGTTGGTGGCCAACCCAGACATTTTGGCCGGAGCAGTTTCCCGCATCCGCAACGAGGGGATTAGTTGCAAAGTTATCGGTTTCGCTGCCGAAACAGCGGACAACAAGCACCAACTTCGTGAACTAGCGCAGGCCAAGTTGATGTCTAAGGGCTGCGACATAATCGTTGCAAACGACGTTTCCGAGGGCAAAGTTTTTGATTCTGACGAGAATGACGCATTGGTTCTAACAAAAGATGGATTCAGTGTCGAAGTAAGTGGTAACAAAACAGTCGTCGCCAACGCGATTCTAGATATACTTGCGAAATAGAAATTGACAAAAATGAGCGAACTTAGACTTTTTACCTCTGAATCCGTGACCGAAGGTCATCCGGACAAGATCTGCGACCAAATCAGTGATACATTGCTGGACGCGATTTTGACACAAGACCCAAACGCGCGCGTCGCCATTGAAACAATGGTTACCACAGGATTGGTTCATGTCGCGGGTGAATTGACGACCGAGGCTTACGTCGAAATCCCTGAACTTATCCGCAAGAAAATCAATGCAATCGGTTACACCTCATCAGACATCGGTTTCGACGGATCCAGTTGTGGAGTATCGGTCTCAATCGGCCAGCAATCACCTGACATCGCACAGGGTGTCGACAGCGGATTTGAACAGCGCGAGAAATCATCAATTGACCCTTACGACGCTCAGGGTGCTGGCGACCAAGGCATAATGTTTGGATACGCCACCAACGAGACCCCA
Source organism: Micrococcales bacterium (assembly GCA_041311675.1). Classification (GTDB taxonomy): domain Bacteria; phylum Actinomycetota; class Actinomycetes; order Actinomycetales; family Microbacteriaceae; genus Rhodoluna. Next base: position 3,745 of record JBFYJA010000097.1, read on the forward strand.
ACATATATGCCAACCGCAATTTCTCTGGCTCACCAGCTAAGCGCCAAATTGGCAGAAGTAAGGAAGTCGGGCAAAGTTGATTTTCTTCGCCCAGATGGAAAAACCCAGGTGACCATTGGTTACGACGGCGCAGTTGCAAAGACCATTGATGCCGTAGTTGTTTCAACTCAGCACAACCCAAATGTTTCTCAGGCCGACATCCGTGCAGCAGTCGCCGAG
>JBFYJA010000098.1:0-3962 GCA_041311675.1 Micrococcales bacterium
GGTCACGGTAGTTCCTTAATAAAAATGAGGCCGGTTAGGCCTCGATGCAAAAGATTTACCTCTATCTTACGAGAAAGCGGTTGGCCAGCCCTAGGGCCAACCAACCGCACTTTCGCTAAATAGCTGTTATTTCACGGCACCAGCGGTGAGTCCGCGCACGAAGTAACGCTGCAGTGCGAAGAACACAATGAGCGGAACAATTAATGCGATGAACGAGCCGGCGGCCACAGTCTGCCAGCCGTCGCCGTACTGACCGAGTAGTCGCAAAAGTTTGTAGGTCATAACGGCCTTCTGCTCTCCCACGAACACGAAGGCAATCAAATAGTCGTTCCAGACCCAGAGGAACTGGAAGATTGCGAACGATGCGATTGATGGAATCGACATAGGCAAAACTAGCTTCCAGAAGATCTGGTAGTAGCTGGCACCATCGATACGGGCTGCCTCAATCAATGAAGCTGGCAAGGTCATCATGAAGTTACGCAAGATGTAAATCGCCAGTGGCAACGCGAAGGCAGCGTGCACTACCCAAGCGGATGCGTAGTTACCGACCAGTTCGATGCCGAAAGTCTTCTTTAGCCAAACCATTGCCTTCAACACCGGGATCAGCGCAGACTGCAACGGAAGCACCATCAAAGCAACAAGCGAAGCGAACAAGAATTCGCGGCCCTTGAACTCAATGAAAGTGAACGCGTAGGCAGCATTAGCCGCAATCACCAACGGCAAGATGGTTGCTGGCACCGAGATGACCAAAGTGTTGAGTAGTGAGGTGAGCATGCCACCTTCAATTGCCTTGTTGAATGAGTCCATCGACCAAATCTGGTTAAACGGATCCGCTACGGCAGTCCACCAACCAGATGCCGCTGCTTCATCGCGATCACGAAGTGCAGTGATTAGCAAACCGATGGTTGGTGCTGACCAAATCGCGACCAAGAAAAGCAGGATAAAAGTTGAACCCAAACGCGCATTGCGAAGTTTGTTCATTACCGCGTTCATCGGATTTCCTCCTGGTGACGAGCTGTGCGAATCTGTAGCCACATAAGTGGAGCGATAAGGACACAGAGAACTGTAACGACGGCAGCCGAGCCACCGACATTGGACTCAACGAAGAAGAGTCGGTAGTACTCGTAACCGAGCACACTGGTGTTGAAGTTACCTCCGGTCATCGCGAGGATGATGTCGAAGATTTTCATAACACCGATAACGGTGGTGATGAATACCGCCATGATGGTGCCGCGCACCTGAGGAACAATCACGCTCATGAAAATCTTTAACGGACCGGCACCGTCGATGCGAGCCGCCTCAATGGTCTCCTCTGGCACCGCCTTGATAGCCGCCGAGAGCATGACCATTGAGAATCCGGCGTTCAACCAGATAACCACGATCATCAAGAGGAAGCTGTTTAGGTGGCCTTCTTCAAGGGTAAGCAGCGGCTGAGCAGTTCCACCGAAAAGTTCGATGATGGCGTTTACCAAACCGGTCTTTGGTCGGCCAGGCGCCGGATAGTCGTAGGCGTAGCCCCAGATTGTACCGGCGGCTACGAAGCTGATTGACATCGGCATGAAGATCAAAGACTTCATTACCTTTTCGCGTTTCGGGCCTACGTTGTTTGAAAGGTTTGCGAAGACCAAACCAAAACCAACGGTGATTGCTGGAACGAATGCAACCCAAAGGAAGTTGTTGAACAGAATCGCTAAGAAGTTTGGATCTGTAAAAATGTGCGCGTAGTTGTCGAAGCCAATAAAGTTTTTGGCTTTCTTATCAAAGAATGACCACGCGATAGTTTGTAGCAGTGGAAGCACTGAAATCAAAATCAGAAGCACTGCGGCTGGCAATACGAATGAGAGCGCGCGAAGCTTCTCTTGCCACTTTGCCGGCAATCGTGTGACTAGAAAATTTAGTAACCAGTAGAGCGCCCAGCTGGCGACGATGCCCAGGACGATTGCTGAGATACCGATAAAGATGTCGCCTAATGCGAATTCTGAACGGCCCATTTAGTATCTCCGTTGTTTGAAGCTTGTTGATTCAGGTACTGAAAACACTAGTGGCGGGGTTTTGACCCCGCCACTAGCTTTCAGTTTTATTTCAATTACTTGAAATTTTGTGACTGAGTTTTTAGTACTTGCTGTCGATTCGAGCAGCTGCTTCAGCCCAAGTGGCCTTGCCTGCAACGAAGTCGGTTCCAGCTAGCCAGAACTCAGCGTTTACCTCTGATGGCATCTGGTCTGATGCGTCGAAGCCGAACAATGGAGCGGCAGCCATAGCTTCACCGATCTTCTTGTTTAGCTCGTTAGGGTATAGCGATGAGTCGAAGGTCTTGTGTGGAGAGATGACACCGTTTGAAACCATCTTCTCTGCAACCTTTGCTGAGTAAATGAACTCTGCAACCTTCTTGACGTCTGAGTCAACGTGACCAGCGAATACAGCAGCTAGGTCTCCACCACCAAGTACACCAGCGGTTCCACCGTCTGGAGCAGGAAGTGGGAATGCAGCTACGTGTGCGTAGTTGCCAGCCTTCATCTCAGCCTGGATTGCCTCTGGGAAGAATCCGGTGATGAATGAACCCTGACGAAGCATGAAGCACTGACCCTTAGCCTTGCCGCCCTTTTCGAAAAGAGGAGCGGTGTCGCCGAAGCCGTCAGTTGCCATTGCCTTACCGCCACCGTTAACCTGGCCGTCAGCTAGCAAGCGCTTCTGCACTAGCTCTGCTGCAGCGGTGATTTCTGGTGATGCGAAGTCTAGGTCGCCTGAGATCCACTGTGCGTACTTGTCTGAACCGTATAGGTCAAGAACATACTGCTCTAGCCAGTCGGTGAATGCCCAACCGGTAGCTCCGCCAGACTCGATACCGGCACACCATGGGTAGCCAGCCTTGTCAGCGATGATCTTTGCTTCTAGAGCCTGTAGCTCTGCTTCGTTGGTAGGAGCGGTGTAGCCCTTAGCTGCGAATGCCTCTGGGTTGTAGAACACCATTGACTTTACGTTTGCTGATACAGGAAGACCGTAGATCTCGCCGTCAACAACTGCTAGCTTGTCCCAACCTGGAACTAGTGACTCCTGGATAGGAGCTAGGTCAACTACGTCCTTTAGAGGTACGAGGCTGTCTGATAGGTCCTTTAGTCCACCTGGCTGTGGCCATAGTGCGATGTCTGGCTCCTGGCCAGCTTCGATCTTGACCTTGATGTCCTTGTCGAATGATGCAAGTGAGGTGAATGTGATCTCGATGCCGTTAGCAGCACCGAACTCGTCTAGTGCAGCCTGGAACGCCTTTGCGTCAGCTTCACCGTATCCACCGAAAATTGTTACTTTGCCATCACCCTCTGGAGCACCTGCGGCACATCCAGTCAGTGATGCAACTGCTAGGCCAGAAATAGCCGCAGCAGCTAGGAAACGCTTCCCTAGTTTCATACTGATTTGTCCTTTCGAAATGACGCCACAGGCAGAAGCTTGCAACGTATGAAAATGACTTTATTCGCAGCGCAAGAGTGTGAACGCTCACATTTTCACATTCAATGTAACGATTGGGACACACGAATGTGAAGTTTTGGTCACAGAATTACCGCGGAATTAGCCCTAAAGCCGGGTCAGCGGTGACCGGAATTGGGTCACATAGTTCACCAACAAATTCGCCATCGACTTCGTTGATGAAAGCGATCAAATTCCAGCCGCCATTTTGATCTTGCACCAAACGTGATGCATACAAAGTGGTGTCCGGATAGAGCACCGCTCGATTGAAATCAACATCACTCAAATCTTCTGCGACTGCGAAACTGTAAACACCACCGATTTCTCCCGCAGCTTTTCGTTCTTCCGAAATCCATAGAGGTCCGCAGCAGAACAAAATAATTGTCTTGGTATTGCTAATGGGGACCATCATCGCCTTATTCATGTTGTACAATACGGGTCCGAATTTGGATTATGTGATACCACGACGAGCAGTACGTTTGGCGACGATCTTATTGGTG
>JBFYJA010000099.1:0-3943 GCA_041311675.1 Micrococcales bacterium
AGTGCCAGCAGACGGGCCTGGGTGAGCGAAAGTTGCTCGGTCATCTGGCCTCATCTCTAACTAAACTCTTACATTATGACTAAAACTCAGGCGCCTACCCTTGCAGACTTCGAGCTCGCGCTCGCAAACGTTCGCCAGGTGGCTATTGAGACCCCAGTTTTGCACTCAAACTACCTCTCACAGCTGGTTGGCAAGCCGGTAGAGCTCAAGTGCGAGAACCTGCAGCGCACTGGCGCATACAAGCTTCGTGGCGCTTTTAACCGCATGAGCAAGCTAACCCCAGCTGAACGAAAGAAAGGTGTGGTGGCTGCTTCAGCCGGAAACCACGCTCAGGGAGTGGCACTTGCGGCTAAGAAGCTTGGCATCAAGGCAACCATTTTTATGCCGGTTGGTGCTTCATTGCCAAAGTTCCAGGCCACTCAAAACTATGGTGCTGAGGTTGTGCTTTCGGGTGCTGTTTTTGCCGAGACTTTGAAGGCGGCTCAGGAATATTCTGAGAAGAAGGGCGCAATCTTCATCCCGCCTTACGACCACATCGATGTGATCACCGGTCAGGGGACCGTCGGTATCGAAATCATGGATCAAGTGCCAGACGCGCAGACCATCATCGTTGCAATCGGCGGTGGCGGTTTAGCTGCTGGTGTAGCGGTTGCTGCAAAGCTGAAGGCTGCCGAGCAGGGTCGCAAGATTCAGGTAATCGGTGTGCAGGCAGAAAATGCTTCACCATATGTTGCGTCAATGAAATCAGGAAAGATTATCGAGCAGCACACTAAGCCGACGATCGCAGATGGAATTGCCGTGGCAAAGCCGGGCAAGATTCCGTTTGAACTGATTCATAAATACCTTGACAAGGTAGTGACTGTTTCAGACAACGACATTGCTCGCGCGATTGTGGTTTTGCTTGAGCGTTCGAAGCAGGTTGTAGAGCCAGCTGGAGCGGTTGCGGTTGCAGCTCTTATGACCGGAAAAATAAAGCCAAAGGGTAAGACCGTTGCGGTTTTGTCTGGCGGAAACATTGATCCACTCTTGATGCAGAAGGTTATCGGTCACGGTCTCGAAGCGTCAGAGCGTTACACGAACATCACAGTGATGCTTTCAGACCGTCCTGGTCAGTTGGTTAAGACTGCTGAAGCAATTGCGTCGGCACAGGGAAACGTGGTCGAGGTGCTTCACACTCGTCACGGCTTGGGTTTGGACATTAGCGAAGTTGAACTTCGTCTTTCGGTGGAGACTACCGGTCACGAACACCGTGAGCGTGTGCTTAAAGCGCTCAAGGATGCTGGCCTAAAGGCTCGCATCGAGCACGAGTAGGCTGCTTACTCGGCTAGCGGCTGGTGTTTGAGTAGCTCGTCATCGACCGGCTGAGTCTCTGGAAGGTCGCTGACTGTTGCTAATTCACTCGTTGTTAGGCGCAGTTCGATAGCACCGATGGCGTCAACAATCGATTCGATCTTGGTCACACCTGGAATTGGAACAATGTTCGGTGAAAGGCTGCGCAGCCAAGCCTGTGCCACTGCAAAGCGGCTTACTCCACGTGACTCGGCAATTCCGTTGAAGAGTTCATAGGTTACGGAGCCGGCAAACTTGCTAGTCACTCCCTTGCTCGGTGACCACGGAAGGAAGGCTAGTCCGTGCTCTTCGCAGACTTCTAGCACGTCTAGATCGTGACGATATACCGGGTTCAGTTGATTCTGAACGGAAACAATTCCGCCGTCGTTTGGTCCACCGATGACATCGAGTGCTCTGCGTAGTTGTTCGGCGGAATAATTGCTCACACCGATGTGGCGAATTGGTGCATTTTCGTTTACCTTGCGAAGATTTTTGATTTGTTCGCTCAGTGTCAAATGAAAATCAAGACGGTGGTGTTGCCAAACTGGAATTTCATCAAAGCCAAGTCGCTTCGCGGAATCTTCTATTGCTCGCATCAGATACTCGTAGCTCGCGTCTTTGCTCCACACTTCACCGGCTGCTCGGGTAATGCCGCCCTTAGTGGCAACAATTAACTGGTCTTTATCAGATTGAGGTGCTTGCCATTCTTCGATAGCTTCGCGCAGCAAAATTTCGTTGTGACCAAATGCTTCGAAACTTGGTGCGTAGATATCTGCGGTGTCAAAAAGTCGAATGCCGGCATCCATTGCAGTATTGAGTGCTCGTTTGAATTGTTCGCGAGCCTCGCCAGGGACAAGTGTTGGTGCTCCGCCCCAACTGGCGTTCATGAATCCAAAGCCGAGTGATTTTTTGAGATTCAGCAATGGATTCATTGTTTACCCCACAAAGGTTGAGACGTTAATAATTTTTACTTCGAAGACTTTGCCGTTTGGCGCTGCATATGAAGTCTCTTCGCCGATCTTCAGGCCGACAATTGCCTGGCCGATTGGGCTATCAGGCGAGAACACGTCGAGTTCGGTGCCTTCGCTGATTTCTGGGCTGCCTAGTAGGAATGTCTGCTCCTTGCCATTCATGGTCAAGGTGATGATGTTGCCTGGCTGGACACTGCCGTCTGATTCGGTTTCTTCGCCAACCACGGCCGAGGCAAGGAGTTCTTCGAGGCGAACGATTCGGGCCTCGATCTTGCCCTGCTCCTCACGCGCCGCGTGGTAGCCGCCGTTCTCCTTGAGGTCACCCTCTTCGCGCGCTTCAGAGATCTTCTTGGCGATTTCTTTGCGGCCGAACTTTACGAGTTGTTCGAGTTCTGCGGAAAGGCGATCGTAAGCCTCTTGGGTGAGCCAGGTTGTTTCAGACATAATTTCTAAAGTTTATTTGAACCAGCAGTCTTTCACCACGGCAGAGACCGCTGGTTTGACTGTATTTACGGTGGTCTTGGTCATTTCTTGACCCTTTGCCACAGGTACCTCTTTGTAGCCAACCACTTCGTAGTCCTCGGCAAGTGCCTCTACCTGGCAGATGACGTTCTGATTGCGGTGATTATTGGCTGAGATTTCGACGGTAACCAGGTTGTCGCTTTCAATGGTGAAACTTAGGAGGTTGCCAGTGGGTTTTCCACTGTTTTCAGCGGTAACCGCGATTGCCCAGGTAAGGAAGCCGACCAAGATAACGATGGCAAAGCTGATAATGGCAAGGCGGTCGCGTTTTGGGTTCTTAGGCTTTTTGCCATAGCGCTCGGCTAGAAGTTCTTCGTGGTTCATCAAGTTAAGGCTACCGTTTGCGGCGATACTAGAAGCATGTTGAATCTTGTTTCGGGCATCCTTCTTGCCGCTCCGACTCCTACTGAGACCACCGATCCGGCAAATACTTTCTACAGCCCAGGAACGCTCGGCTTTATCTTTGTATTTGGCATGAGCCTCGCGGCAATTTTCCTAATTTTCGATATGGTTCGTCGCGTCCGACGAGTTCGCTACAAAGCGGAAATCAACGAGCGACTTGACGCCGAAGAATCAGGCGCCAAAGCTGCCGGCGGCGGGCGCAAGCGCGATAAGTAATGCCGCTGTCCAGTGGCTCATAAACGCTAAGACTGTTAGCGTATGGAAAATCTCGTGGAAGCCAAAGTGGCCAGGAAACGGATTCGGCTTCTTTAGTCCGTAGACAACCGCTCCGATTGTGTAGGCAAGGCCACCGCTAAGAATAAGAATCATCATCGGTGCGTTCGCGTTCATAAAGTCGACCACGTAAGCGATTGCGCCCCAACCCATAGCAATGTAAATCGGAACGTAAAGCCAACGCGGAGCGTTTATCCAAAAGACTCTGAAACTAATTCCGAGAACTGCAGAACCCCAAATTGCAATAAGCAGCACAAGCGCTTTTTCTTCGGGCAGAGCCAGAAGAGTAATCGGGGTATATGAGCCGGCAATCAGCAAAAAGATATTGGCGTGGTCTATTCGCTTAAGGGCAAGTTTGGTTTTTGGTTTCCAGTTGAAACGGTGATACAAAGCTGAGTTGCCAAAGAGTAAGAATGAACTGGCAAAGAAGATCGCGCTGGCAACCT
>JBFYJA010000012.1:0-11565 GCA_041311675.1 Micrococcales bacterium
TTGCTAGCCAACCTCTTGTGTGAGCCTCTAGTCGCGCCAATCACAATAATCGGACTTGTCGCAACACTGTTCTTTTGGTGCCAACCAATCGGCAGTGCTCTCTTTTGGCTTGCTTCGGTTATTGCCTGGCCAATCCCGAAGATTGCCACAGTGTTGGCAGGTTTACCCATGGCAACGATGCCTTGGAGAGCTGATGGTGTCGGTATTTTTCTTGCGGTGATACTGCTAGTAGCTACCGTGAGTCTGATCTATTCAAGAAATATTGCTAATCGAAACATTTCGGCATTGATGGTGGCCATATTGCTCGCATCGAGTTTTGGCATAGTCGTCAACCAATTCGTGCGAACGTCACTATGGCCAATTAGTGATTGGCAAGTCGCCAGTTGCGATGTTGGCCAAGGCGATGCAACTGTAATCCGTGACGGTGGATCGATTGCACTAGTCGATGTGGGTCGCGATGAAAAGAAGATTGATGACTGCCTAAGCAAACTTGGCATTCTCCAAATAGATCTATTGGTGTTGACTCATTTCGACGCGGATCATGTCAATGGTTTATCTGGGGCGCTTCAGAATCGATCAGTGACTCAGGCGATAGTTACCAGTTATCAAGATGAACGCCCTGGCGCTGATTTCACCAGATTTCAACTCGCTGCACGCGCCATTTCAACTGTTCAAGCAGAAACCGGCATGAATGGCGCGCTTGGTTCAGTTCGATGGAAGGTGCTGTCACCGAGCCGAACCGCTATCGAAGCAGAGGACTCAAACGACGGAAGCGTCACCATGTTGTTTCAGTTCTCTAATTTTCAGTTGATTACTCTGGCTGATCTGGGGGAGAAAGGTCAGATGAGACTGGCAAGTTCTTTAGGTTCTTGGTATCGCGATACTTCATCGCCACTAGTTATGAAGGTCTCTCACCATGGTTCCGCAGACCAGTATCCCGAATTCATCGAATGGCTAAAACCAAAACTGGCATTGATTTCTGTCGGTAAGAACAATGGTTATGGGCATCCGACTAGACAAACACTCACTGCCCTAAGTAGGGCAGGGGCAACCCTATTGCGGACGGATTTGCTTGGTTCAATCTCGCTGAAGAATCAAGATGGTGAGTTTGAAGTGAGTTATACGGGGTCAAGTTAGGCTTTACGAGTGAGTAAGGCAAAGGTTGCAGATTGGCGTAAGGTAGCGCCTTCGCCGGTGATACTCGCATTCGGGCCTGAGGAATACTTAGTCTCTCGAGTATTACGCTCCGTACGTGAACAACTACGCCTAGCTAATCCGGATCTTGAAGTCACCGATATCGAAGCGTCCGACTATGTTGGCGGGCAGCTTATGGACTTGAGCGGACCGTCACTATTTGCGTCACCTCGTTTGGTGATTATTCGCGGGGTTGAGCACTGCACGGATGAACTCATTGAGGATGGTGTTGCCTATCTCGGGTCTATCGGTGATGAAACAACTTTGATTTTGCTGCACAACGGTTCTTCGGTTCGAGGGAAAAAACTTCTTGAAGCTTTGCGAGCAGACGCCAATGTCACCGAGGTGCAATGTGCGAAATTAGCTAAAGAGGCTGAGCGTTCTGCTTTTATTACTGCTGAATTTGCCGGTGAAGGAAGGCAAGTTACACCTGGTGCAGTTAAAGCGCTACAGGAGGCATTTGAGAAGGACCTATCTGAGCTAGCGGCTGCATGCGCTCAGTTAATGCAAGATTCGTCGGCAACCATCACGGAAGAACTTGTTGATAGTTATTACGGTGGCCGCGTCGAAACCTCTGTTTTCAAGGTTGCCGATGCGGCGATCGCAGGGCAATCGGCTAAGGCTTTGTCGCTCTTGCGTCACCTACTTTCGTCCGGTGCAGATCCGGTGCAAATTGTTGCCGGGTTAGCAACCACAATGCGCCGTTATGCAAAAGCATTCGGCAATCGTTCAGTGACCGCAGGAGATTTAGGCGTGCAACCCTGGGTGCTCGAGCAAATTCGTAGAAACCTAAACGGCTGGACCGATGAGGGTATGGCGCGAACAGTGATTTCATTGGCAGATGCAGATGCAGCTGCGAAGGGTGAACAACGCGATCCGATTTACATTTTGGAGCAACTAATCCTGATGATTTCTAGAAAAGGTGCCCAGTGAGTAAAAAACTCGTTGTGCTTACTTTGATTGCACTTTTTTTCATCACGCTGATTCTGCGCCCACCGATTGCGCAAATTGGGCCGCTACTGCATGAGATCACCGGAGACTTGAAACTCGTACCAACCGAAGTTGGCTTGTTGGCTTCCGCGCCAGTTTTCACCTTCGGTGCCGGTGCTTTTCTGGCTCCATGGTTATTACGACGATTCGGCTTGAACCATGCCATCGCGCTAATGCTGGTCATTATCTTTGTTTCAATTGCTCTGCGCAGTTGGTTTGGCTACTCAGTCCTTCTAGTTGGAACTTTGCTGATTGGCTTGGCGATTGCAATCACCAATGTACTTCTGCCCACATTCTTAAGAGTTGATTTTCCTAAACAGACGGTCATCCTGACCAGCGGTTACACCACGATGCTTGCTGTCACCGCAAGTGTTGCCGCTGCGATCTCTGTTCCTGTCAGTGACGCTTTCGGCGGTTGGAAAATTTCACTACTGCTAACTGTGGTGCCGGCATTGCTTGCTGTGTTGTTTTGGTACCCGCGCATTCGGGAAGCCGAGCCACACGTTCGAATTCCTTCGCACTCCGCAAAGGCAGATACCAAGGCCGTTTATAGCTCGCTAATTGCGTGGTCTTCGCTGACCTTTTTCGGAATTCAATCGATGAACTTCTACGTTGTGCTGAGTTGGCTGCCGACCATGTTGATTTCGATTGGGGTGGAGCCTGGAGCCGCTGGTGGATTCCTTGGATTAGCTACCGCAATCGGTATTCCAACAGCAATGCTTCTTGCACCGATTATGAACAAGCTCAGGTCGATTTCTTGGCTCGCGCTAGGTTTCTCTACATTGTCGATGACCGGATTCGCATCACTCAGTTTGTACCTAGCCGCGGGCAATCCAAACAACACGCTCTGGCTAGTAATTAGCTGTGTGTTGATTTCGATTGGCCAGACTGCAACCTTCCCGCTATCACTCACGATTATCTCGACTAGAGCACATGGCCAGTCGAAGACCACGGTACTCAGTGCAATGAGTCAGGGGTGGGGGTACCTGCTCTCCGGTATCGGAGTTTTTGCCATCGGCGCATTTGCGGTATCGACAGGCAGTTGGGCGACCGGTGTCATGGTCATCGTGTTTACCGGAGTGCTGCAAGCTGCAGCTGGTTTTTACGGCGGGCGCAACCACTACATCGAATAAAAAAATCCCCGCCGAATTATCGACGGGGATTTTTCAAAGACTATGTTACTTAAGGCCAGCTGACTTCTTAGCGATAGCTGACTTGCGGTTAGCTGCCTGGTTCTTGTGGATTACACCCTTAGAAACAGCCTTGTCTAGCTTCTTTGAAGCAACTGCAACAGCTGCAGCAGCCTTGGTCTTGTCTCCAGCAGCAACGGCTTCCTTAGCAGCGCGGATAGCAGTCTTGAGCTCGCTCTTAACAGCCTTGTTGCGCTCGTTTGCCTTAGCGTTGGTGCCAATTCGCTTGATCTGCGACTTGATATTTGCCATGTTTCACTTTCTGATTCGAGCGCTCGTGCGAACACTCGTGAATTTGAGGTTTGGGGATTTGGAAGGAGACACTCTTCCGTATCGGGTTAAAGACTACCAGCGCAAGGCTTTTATGGGCAAGTATGCGACAATTAGTAGTACCGAAATCGGTCCCTTTATTCCATCAAATCTGAGGTCAAATTGTCGCCACGCGCTAAAACCCGCCTAGAGCCGGCAAAGACCAACCCTGACCTAATCCGCAATTTCTGCATTATTGCCCACATTGACCACGGAAAGTCCACGTTGGCTGACCGCATGCTCCAGCTCACCGGTGTGGTTGATGACCGCTCGATGCGTGCCCAGTACCTGGACCGTATGGATATCGAGCGCGAGCGTGGCATCACCATCAAGTCCCAGGCTGTTCGTATGCCTTGGGAAGTCGATGGGCAGACTTACGCATTGAACATGATTGACACCCCTGGCCACGTGGACTTCACCTACGAGGTCTCTCGTTCGCTCGCTGCCTGTGAAGGTGCGGTCTTGCTAGTGGATGCAGCACAGGGTATCGAAGCGCAAACTCTGGCGAACCTTTACCTTGCCATGGAAAATGACCTAGAAATCATCCCAGTGCTAAACAAGATTGACCTTCCTGCAGCGCAACCAGAAAAATACGCGGAAGAACTCGCAAACCTAATCGGCGGCAATCCAGAGGACTGTCTTCGCGTATCGGGTAAGACCGGTGTTGGTGTAGATGTATTGCTCGACAAGATTGTGGCAACGATTCCTAATCCGGTTGGTGACCCAAATGCGCCAGCTCGCGCAATGATTTTCGACTCGGTGTACGACTCTTATCGCGGAGTGGTTACTTACGTGCGAATGATCGACGGCAGCCTTGCACCGCGCGAGCGTATTCAAATGATGTCAACAAAGGCAGTGCACGAACTTCTTGAAATCGGAGTTTCATCTCCAGAGCCAGAGCCAACTAAGGGGCTCGGCGTTGGTGAAGTGGGTTACCTAATCACTGGCGTGAAGGATGTGCGTCAGTCGAAGGTTGGTGACACTGTTACCAATGCTCAGAAACCAGCTACCGACGCGCTCAAAGGTTACAAGGATCCACTGCCGATGGTTTACTCGGGAATTTATCCGATTGACGGTTCCGACTATCCGAACCTTCGTGAAGCTCTAGACAAACTTAAGCTCAGCGATGCTGCGCTTGCCTATGAGCCGGAGACATCCGTCGCTCTTGGTTTTGGTTTCCGTTGTGGCTTCCTCGGTCTTCTGCATCTGGAAATTGTTACCGAACGATTAGAGCGCGAATTCGGTCTTGACCTAATCGCTACGGCTCCTTCGGTGGTTTACGAAGTCACTATGGATGACGGAAAAGAAATTACGGTTACCAACCCGAGCGAGTTTCCAACTGGCAAGGTAAAGACTGTACTTGAACCAATCGTTAAAGCCACAATCTTGGCGCCTAAGGACTACGTCGGAGTCATTATGGAGCTTTGTCAGGGTCGTCGCGGAGTCATGATTGACATGCAGTACCTCGGTGAGGATCGCGTGCAGCTTCGTTACACCCTGCCGCTCGCGGAAATTGTGTTCGACTTCTTTGACCAACTCAAGAGCAAGACTCAGGGCTATGCATCGTTGGATTACGAAGAAGCCGGTTTGGCGCAGGGTGATTTGGTGAAGGTTGACTTGTTGCTTCAAGGTGAGCAGGTGGATGCCTTCAGCGCAATCGTGCACAAGGATAAGGCTTATGCCTACGGTGTGATGATCACTGGAAAATTACGTGAGCTTATTCCGCGTCAGCAATTCGAGGTTCCAATTCAGGCAGCCATCGGTTCGCGAATCATCGCTCGTGAATCAATCCGCGCGATGCGCAAAGACGTTTTGGCTAAGTGTTACGGCGGTGACATCTCTCGTAAGCGCAAACTTCTTGAAAAGCAAAAAGAAGGCAAGAAGCGAATGAAGATGGTCGGTCGTGTTGAGGTGCCTCAAGAGGCATTCATCGCAGCGCTGTCTACCGATGGCGAGAAAAAAGGCGAGAAGAAGGGCAAGTAATGGCTGCCCTGCCAAGCGGAGACACGGCTCCTTTAGATGGAGCGTTACCTGCTTCGGTGCTTGATGGCGCGGACACTCGTACTCTGCACGCATACCTACACATACCGTTTTGTCGGGTTCGCTGCGGTTACTGCGATTTCAACACTTACACTTCCTCTGAGTTGCGCGGGGTGACTCACGAGTCTTTCCTGGAGGATTTGTCTCGTGAAATTGATTTGAGTCGTAAAGTATCTGCCGCTGCAGACCTGCCAAAACGCGAACTTCGATCTGTGTTTTTTGGCGGCGGAACCCCAACTCAACTAGAGGCTCAACAGCTTGGTGCAGTGCTCAACAAGTTGACCAATGGATATCCGTTGGCATCCGGTGCTGAAGTTACTACCGAGGCAAACCCAGACAATGTCGATTTGGATTATTTCGAGACTTTAGCAGCGGCTGGATTTACGAGAGTTTCAGTAGGAATGCAATCGGCAGTTCCTTCTGTTCTGGCAGTGCTCGATCGCACACATAATCCTCAGAATGTGGCTCTTGCGGTGAAGGCAGCAAAACAAGCCGGTTTGCAAACGTCTGTTGACTTGATCTACGGAACACCTGGGGAATCGATAGACCAGTGGCGAGAATCGCTTGAAGCTGCGATTGAACTCGATGTGGATCACATCAGTGCCTATTCGCTAATTGTTGAGCCGGGTACAAAACTCGCACAGCAAATCAAAAACGGCAAGGTAGCTCAACCAGATGAAGATGAGCAGGCAGACAAATATGAAATAGCGGATCAGCTTCTTGGTCAAGCCGGATTTGCTTGGTACGAGGTAAGTAACTGGAGTAAGTCCTTGGCCACTCGTTCAGCACACAATCTTGCCTATTGGCGAAGCAATGATTGGTGGGGATTTGGCCCTGGTGCCCACTCGCACATCGGTGGAGTCCGCTGGTGGAACGTCAAGCACCCAGCGACCTATGCCGAAAAGCTCAATTCAGGAAACTCACCTGCCTTGGCGCGTGAAACGCTTTCCGGCGACACCAGACTTACAGAACGCATTTTGCTCGAATTGCGAATCGCCGAGGGTCTCGATATTGAAACGGTCAAGTCTCTAAATCCATCGGCTGCAAAGGTGATTAGTCAGGCAATTGCTGATGAATTGGTCGAACCGGTCGCCGCAATCAAGGGGAGGCTCGTGCTTACTCTTCGGGGTCGCCTTTTAGCGGATTCTTTGGTGCGCGACCTCATTGGCTAGTCATAGCATCTCGGCTAAAATTGGCAGTCGTAACCATTGAGTGCTAACGAGGTGACCATGATTCCAGAGCGCAGTCTCGAGGTGCTTCGCGCCATCGTTCATGATTACATTGAAACCAGTCAACCGGTAGGTAGTAAATCGCTGGTTGAGCGTCACGCTTTTGGGGTTTCCTCCGCCACAATTCGAAATGAAATGGCACTGCTGGAGGACGAGCAACTAATCATTGCTCCACATACCTCAAGCGGTCGCGTGCCAACCGACAAAGGTTATCGACTTTTTGTCGATCGACTCGGGGAAGTTAAACCACTAAGCCTGCCGGAGCGCACAGCAATCGAAACTTTTATGCAAGGAAGCGCTGACCTCGACGAAATCCTTGGTCGTACAGTTCGTCTGCTTGCTCAACTAACCAATCAGGTTGCCATGGTCCAGTATCCGAGCTTGGACAAGGGGCACGTAAAAAGCGTCGAGCTCATAAAGGTTGCAGACAATCAACTTATTTTGCTTTTGATTACCGATATAAGTCGTGTTCAGCAGCACTTAATTCAGTTCGCAGCTGCTATCGATGACGATTTCGTCGCCACCTTACGCGCGAAGTTGATCGGAGCTCTAACTGGCAGTTCGCTTTCCCAAGTTTCTGCAAAGCTAAAAGATTTCACTTCTCAGTTTTCACCGCAGCGCGAGACTTACGTGCAATTGGTGCTCGATACCTTGCTAGAACAAGTTGATGCCAATCGTCAAGACAAGGTAATTCTTGCCGGCACGGCCAACCTGGCAAAGAACGAAGACGACTTCAAAGGCAGTATTTCACCAATGCTCGAGGCAATCGAAGAGCAAGTTGTATTGCTTCGCTTAATTCAGGAAATGCAAGCCGAAGAAAACGGTGTTTCATTACGCATCGGTTCGGAAAATGGTTTAGCCGAATTTAGTTCTTCAACCGTTGTGATGTCCGGTTACGAAAAAGAAGGTTCCCAGGTAGCCAAGCTCGGCGTGCTAGGGCCAACTCGCATGGATTACAGCGCAAATATTTCAGCAGTTCGAGCAGTTGCTCGTTACCTAACTCAGACTCTCGGAGGGTTGTAAATGGCAGACCATTACGAGGTTCTAGGTGTCTCACGAGATGCGACTGAAGATCAAATCAAAAAGGCTTATCGCAAACTGGCACGTGAGTTGCACCCGGATGTGAACGATACCGAAGAAGCTCACGAGAGATTCAAGCTTGTGACACACGCCTATGAAGTGCTGAGCAATGCCGATGAGCGCCGCAAATACGACATGGGTGGTCAGGATCCATTTGGTGCTGGCGGGTTTGGTTTCGGCGATATCTTCGACACTTTCTTTGGTGGCGGTCAGGCGCGCGGGCCTCGCAGTCGCGCCGAACGCGGCCAAGATGCGCTAATCCAAGTGGATCTAGAGCTTGGCGAGGTGGTCTTTGGTTGTGAGAAATCGATTGAAATCGACACCGCCGTGTTGTGCACCACCTGTAATGGAAGTTGCTGTCGACCAGGAACTAATCCAAAGACTTGTGACATTTGCCACGGTAGCGGACAGATTCAGCGGCAGGTACGTTCATTGCTTGGCAACGTCGTAACTTCGCAACCGTGTGGTGCTTGTCGTGGTTTTGGTCAGGTTATCGCTGATCCATGTAACGATTGCCGTGGTCAGGGTCGAGTTAGAGCTCGTCGAACTCTTGATCTGAACATTCCTGCCGGTGTCGAGGATGGATTGCGATTGCAACTTTCGGGTCAAGGCGAAGTCGGCTTCGCTGGTGGACCGCAAGGAGACATCTACGTAGACATTTCTGTACGACCACACGAATCATTCAGTCGCCAGGGCGATGACCTTCACTGTGCACTTGAGTTACCGTTGCATGATGCCGTGCTTGGCTCGCTAACAAAAATCGAAACATTTGATGGTGAAGCTCAAGTTGAAATCGAACCTGGTACACAGAGTGGTGATCAAGTAACCCTTCGTCACAAGGGAATTAATCATTTGCGCGGTGCAGGTAGAGGCGATCTGATTGTCACTTTCCAGGTGCACACACCTACAAAACTTGATTCAAAACAAAAAGATCTTTTCCGCACTCTCGCAGGTATGCGAAAGTCTGACGAGATAAAAATGGTGAAGCACAGCCAGAGTCACTTTTCTAAGCGGAAGCACAAATAATGGTTGAGCCTATGTTCTGGAGCGAATTCACCAAGCTGCCAGCTGCTGGAGATCGTTTCGAACTTGGCGGTTCAGAGGGGAAGCACGCTGCCAGCGTTCGCAGAATGCGAGTTGGCGAGGCAATCCAGATGACTAATGGTGATGGACTTCGGGTTCGTGGTTTGGTTAGTGACGTACTGCCTAAGTCGTTAGTAATAAGTATTGAATCTGTTTCGCAAGAGCCGCCGACAGTAAACCAAGTCACACTGATTCAGGCTCTTGCCAAAGGCGATCGCGACGAATTGGCGATTCAAGCTGCAACTGAACTCGGCGCGTTTGCAGTAATTCCATGGCAAGCAGAACGTTCAATTTCACGATGGGATGCAGCCAAATCGGCAAAAGGGCAGGCCAGATGGCAGATTATCTGTGATGAGGCAGCTAAGCAGTCACTCCGCACTTATTTTCCGAAGGTTTCGGCCCCAATCGACTCTTCGGTGCTGGTCCAGTCGGTATCGAGCTATGACCAGGTCTTGATTCTCGACCCGACTGCGCCTCTGGGAATTGCTTCGTTGGCCAACCTTGAGGGCAAAATTGCTCTGGTGGTTGGTCCAGAGGGTGGTATTTCAACTGCGGAACTCGATTTGTTTGAAAAAGCCGGCGCAAAACGGGTGCACCTGGGGGAGTCGATTCTTCGCACCTCAACTGCCGGAGTTGCAGCTATATCCGCAATACAGACACTTACCGGGCTATACAGCTAGAAACTAGACTTCTAACCGGAGGCAAATTGACCAATCAGGATTGCATTTTTTGCAAGATCATCTCGGGAGAAATCCCAGCAAAGCTAGTGGCACAATCTACACACGCCATCGCATTCAATGACATCGAACCAAAACAGCCGATTCACGTTTTGGTGGTACCACGCGAACACCACGCCAACATTGCTGAATTGGCTTTTGCCAATACCGAAGCATTAGTAGACCTAATTCAACTAGGTAGCAAGGTAGCCGCGGAACTTTCCACTGGATCGTTCCGGCTACAGTTCAATACCGGTGCCGCGGCTGGTCAATCGGTATTCCACGTGCACGGTCACGTGATGAGTGCAACTCCAAAGGCGTAAATGTCGAAAATTCCTGCACGTAGCGTTCGCGAAACAATAGAAATCACTAGTGTGCCGATGGTAAATCTTCTGGGCACGAACGATGGACTTCTTCGCACACTAGAAGCCACCTATCCAACTGTTGAGGTGCTGGCTCGAGGCAACAAACTGACTATAAGTGGCCCAAAGGAAACAGTTGATTTGGCTACCAACTTAATTTCTGAAATGGTTGAGTTGATCGCAGCAGGTCAAGAACTTGCACCTCAGGACTTCACTCGCTCAGCAAGAATGCTGCAAGAAGAAGCTGTTCGACCAGCTGATGTGATGAGTCAAAGCATTCTGTCATCACGTGGAAAAAACATTCGTCCAAAAACATTGGGTCAAAAACTTTATGTTGATGCAATCGATGAGCACACAATCGTTTTTGGGATTGGTCCAGCCGGTACAGGTAAGACCTACCTGGCGATGGCTAAGGCAGTGCAAGCGCTACAACGTAAGGAAATCAGTCGAATTATTCTCACTCGCCCAGCCGTTGAGGCCGGAGAACGTCTCGGATTCTTGCCGGGTACCTTGAACGACAAGATCGATCCATATCTTCGTCCGTTATTTGATGCCTTGCACGACATGCTTGAGCCGGAAACAATCCCAAAGCTCATGGCGTCTGGAACCATCGAGGTGGCCCCGCTGGCCTATATGCGCGGCCGCACCTTGAACGATTCCTACATAATCTTGGATGAGGCTCAGAACACGACTCCAGAGCAGATGAAAATGTTCCTAACTCGACTCGGTTTCAATTCCAAAATGGTGATTACGGGAGACATTACACAGATCGATCTACCGGTCGGCATCTCGGGCTTACACACAGCTATTCAAGTGCTTAGCAAGGTCGAAGGAATGGCTTTCAAGTACCTAACCTCTGATGATGTTGTCCGCCACTCCCTGGTGGCCAAGATTGTCGACGCCTACTCGAAGTTTGAAGAAAAGAAAGCCGTTAAGAAGGCTGCAGTAACCAAGCGAGCGAAATCATGAGTATCGAAATAAATAACGAGACCGAATTCGCCATTGACCACGAGCGGGTATTGCGATTGGCCGAATTTGCTTTAGATCAGTTACACATCCATCCGGCTGCCGAATTGGCGATTCAATTTGTTGGTGAAGAGCCAATGTCGCTATTGCATGAACAGTGGATGGACGAACCAGGGCCAACCGATGTCCTTAGTTTTCCAATGGATGAGTTGCGGCCAGGTAGCGTAGAAGAACAAACCCCAGCTGGTCTGCTCGGAGACATCGTGGTATGCCCGTCATACGCAGAAGGGCAAGCCGAAAAAGCTGGCCATCCGCTTATCAATGAGGTGTTGCTGCTCATTACGCATGGGATTCTGCACTTGTTAGGTTACGACCACGCCGAGCCAGATGAAGAGCGCGAGATGTT
>JBFYJA010000100.1:0-3903 GCA_041311675.1 Micrococcales bacterium
CACGCCATTCATCAAAGTCATCAGCCCACCCAGACCTATGAGGGTGACCAGCAAAACAGGCAGTGGACGCTTCATTACGAAGCGAGCCAGGCTGGCCCATGAGCCTCTGGACTTGGCCTTGCTGGTGATGCGGGTGAACTTAATGAGATTCACCTTGTCGCCGAGCATGGCCAATAGGGCAGGCAATGCGATTAGAGCGCCGGCTATCGCCAGCAACACGACAACTACGCCACCGAGAGCGAATGACTTAAGGAAGTACTGCGGGAAGAAGAACATCGCAGCCAAAACAATGGCAACTGTAAACCCACTAAACAGAACGGTTCGTCCGGCTGAATTCATGGTGCGAATTACCGACTGCTCCACCGAGTGATCCGCGGCACGTTCCTCACGGAAACGGTTAACCATTAGCAGCGCATAGTCGATACCAAGACCCAAGCCCATGCCAGTTATCAGATTCACCGAGAACACCGATGTGTCTGTAATCAAACTTGAAATCCAGACGAAGAAGAAACTTCCAGCGATGGCTAATCCACCAACCAGCATTGGTAAACCAGCTGCAACTAAAGAACCAAAAACAAAAACTAAGAGAAGCAGCGTGAGTGGAACAGCGATAGTTTCTGCTGCAGCTAGGTCAGATGAAATTTGACCATTGATGCTATTGCTGATGGCTGCAAAACCAGCAACATATATTTTCGCTTTTTCAAAATCACCGGTTAGTTCTTGAGAAATTTGTTTGCCTAATTCGGTTTCTGAAGTCTTAGCTTCTGACTTCACAAAAAAGTAAACAGCCTTTCCGTCATCACTTCGAAGTGCTGGTGGGTTACCAAGTGAGTAATAACTAGTTACTTCGGCAACACCTGAATAACTTTCGAGTTTGCTTTTTAGGTCTGACCCTATTTTTTTGCTTTCCGCAGAATCAACGTAATCCGGCATATCCGCAATCAGAATTACGTTTGGAGTTTCGGTGTTGAATTCCTTTTCGAGCAGTGTGTTTACTCGAGCTGAGGTTGAAGTTGGATCGTCGTAGCCACCGGCCTTTAGATTTCCGAAGCTCTGGAAACCCCAGACAGTGCTGAGCAGAATGATTGCGATAAACGAGAAAAAGGCCGACTTTTTATGACGGACTACTAATTCGGCCCAGGCGTTCACAGCAATCCAATCAACTAGCTAACTAACCAAGTCTCTCAGGCAAACAGCAACTAGAACAGAGGTGGTTCATCGTCGTCGGGAATGAAGCCTGAGACCGACGGCGGGTTTTTCTTGGCCATAGTACCGCCAGTGCTTGGAGTCTGGGCATCGTGGTGCCCGTTCATGAACTCGAGCACACGCTGATCGATCTTCACGTCAGACATCTTTAGGGCCCTAGAGAGGTAGAGCCCATCCAGGCTGCGCACACGGCTCAGGGCCACATAAGCCTGCCCTGGGGCAAAGGCACCAGAACCGAGGTCAATCTGGACTTCGTCATAGGTTTGCCCCTGCGATTTGTGGATGGTGACCGCCCACGCCAAGCGCAGCGGAATCTGTTTGAATTCGGCAACTGTTTCGGCAACCAATGTTTCTTTCACTTTGTTGGTGTCTTCGTCGAAGTACTCCTCAACCGAATACTTCACCTTTTCCCAGGTAGCACGACCAACATCGAATTGTTCGCCATCCACCTCGACCACAACATGTGAATCAGATTTCATCTCGATCACGTGTCCGATGGTTCCATTCACCCATCGACGCATAGCCATACCATCGGAGTCTTTGAATGGACTTGAGTCATCGTTCTTGATGAACATGACTTGCGCTCCAACTTTGAGTTCGATTTCTGGGTCGTTTGGTTTTGCGGAATTGAACGCAGCCATGTCGCCGGTGGTTGCGGCAACATACTTGCGTCCCTTGCCACTGATTTCGGCGAGACGTGAGAAATTGTGACGATCAACTGTCACGTTGATTGTTGCTAAACGAAGCACTTCATCATGTGGTGTTGGGCGAACCGCAATGCGATTAAGTTCGTCAATCATTTCCTGTGTGACTGAACCATCGCGCAGTGCATTAAGAATGTCTTTAAAGTGGCCATCGGTTTGACGGAAAATTTCTATTAGCTCGTAGCGCTCAAGTTGTGCGTCGCGCCAAACATGCGCATCAAAGAACCATGTACTGGCATAGTTCTCTGTCATGTAATTAATGTCATCAATTTCACGCGGTGGCACCGGAGCTAACTGATATGGATCGCCAAACATAATTACCTGAGCGCCACCAAAAGGTACCTTGCGTTTTCCGCGGGCAATTCCCATCGCTCGAGAAATGGCATCCATGATGTCGGCGTTCACCATAGAGACCTCGTCGATGACCAGCACATCAATTGCCGAGAGCACTTCTCGGGTGTAGCGACGCATGTGCTTGCTCAGGTCGACGTTGCCAAGCACGCCAAATGGAAAGCCAAACAGTGAGTGAATCGTGGTGCCACCCACGTTGAGTGCGGCCACTCCGGTTGGAGCAACCACGGCAACGGACTTCTCGGTGTTCTCAATGAAATAGGTGAGCAGGGTTGATTTGCCGGTACCGGCACGGCCGGTAACAAAAACGTGGGCATCGGTCGACTCGATGTACTCGAACAGTTTCTGCTGTTCGTCAGATAGCTTGACCAGTTCCATTAGCGATACTGCTCGTCGTTTTTGGCTAGCTTGCTGAGCATGGCGTTGTAATCCTCGATGTCCTTATTTCCCCCACGATCAGAAGCACGATCCAATCGTCTCGCTTCACGCTCATCAGACTTGAACCATTGAACCGAGACGATAATCGTAAGCTCTGCAGTTGGCAATTCGCCGATGCCCCACGCAATCGCTCCACCAATATGTTGATCCTCGAGCGGAGTGTCTCCCCAGGTACGTCCCATAGCTCCGTACCAATCTGGCAAAAGCAAAGCGTCACCCGACATCAGACTCAATCCGAAGAATGCGTGGAACGCGAGCGTACCGACAAGCAACATGATACGAAGCGGGAAGGACAATCGCACCGGACCAGGATCAATTCCGATTAGTGCCTGCGCAAATAGATAACCGGTGATTAAGAAGTGCACCACCATCCACTCATGTCCGATGTGCTCGTGAGTGGCCCAAGCGAAAAGTGGAGTGTAGTAGAAAACCACTAGCGAGGATGCAAACATAATCGCAGCGAAAATTGGGTTTGCAATAAATCGGGCGTACTTTGTGTGAACTGCCCAAAGCGCCCATTCGCGAACTCCGCGAGATTCATCGTGACGTTTTTCGACGGCACGAGAAAGCAATGTGATCGGAGCACCAGGAACAAGAAGAATCGGCACTCCCATCGCCAACATCATGTGACCAATCATGTGCGCGCTAAACAAATATTCCTGATAAGCATTCAATGATCCGTTGGTCACAAAAAACAGGAACAGCATTCCGGCAACCCACGACACCGTGCGATCAATTGGCCAAGCATCGCCGCGAGCGCGAAGTCTTCGCACTCCAGCCAGATAGACAAAGATTCCACCAAGCGAAACAAAAGCCCAAATCAGATCCGGCTTCCATTGGGTAAAGAAGGTGACGGCATTGAATTCCGGAGGGAGTTTAGTTCCAGTTAAAATTTCAGCAGGAGAATCCCCCACCAAATCCACGGCGTTTAGCGGAGGAGCCGTTCGGCTCAGTGCGGTAGCCAATCCCATGGCGGCAGCCATCAAAATTAATTCGGCACTAATCAGCTTCCAGAAAGCAGCGCCCGTCATTATCAAGCGCCTGCGATATATGACACCAAACCCGCCAAGCGCCACAAAAATCGCTGTCTTCAGTCCAATCAACAGCCCGTAACTGGTGAGCCAGTTAGCCAGCGACCCGACTCGCAAAGAGGCCGAAATCAAACCTGAAATACCAAGGACCAAATAGGCAAACAGTGCCAACG
>JBFYJA010000101.1:0-3888 GCA_041311675.1 Micrococcales bacterium
GTCCTCATGGTGCTCGCCGCCGCTGACCCCGATACGCAATAGAGCAGCATGATGCCAGTATTCGAACTGCTCCGCGGTTTCAAATTCACCAATGAAATAAATCTGCCCGCCATCATGATCGAGTACTAATGCACGGTCGATGTGCAAAAAATCACCGCTGCCGTCATAGTTAATTTTGCCGACGTAACCTGGTCGAAAATCGAAAGGCAGATCGAGTTCTTCCTGAGGACTTATTTCCTTAGCTAGCCACTCAAAATCGCTTCGACTAATCACCTTGGTCGAAGCGCCCATAACGCTGAATCGCTCGGTTGGATGAGTCTGGCGGTCTAGCCAGAAAGAGTTGGCGTCGCTGGCATGCAATCCAACGAAAAGATCAGCCGGATGCACCCAACCCTTGAGCGTGGAAAAGAAGAGTGGCACGCCTATTAGATTAGACAACAGACAGGGAGGTGAGGAATGACCAATCAATTACTGCAATTCAGCGAGGCTGGCTTCTTCGGGGTGCCTCCCAGCTTGGATACCGACCTGGCCATAGCCGACAGCTGGCTAGTCGAAGACGGCCGTTGTCGCAGCTTGCAAGCCCATTTTGAGCGATTCAGCCGCTGGGCAGAACTGCAATCCCCCGACTCCGTAAAACAATTGCCGGCCTTCTTTGAAGCAGTTACTCAGACCATCCCCCTGGATGGACGCTGGTTCCCGCGCATCGAACTTCACCGCGAACAGCCAATTGGCAAACAGTTACACCTGCGACTTCGCGAATCACCCGAACAACTTGGTAACGCTATTCTTTGGACTTATGGCGAACCGGATCCGCGTTCTCAGGTGAAAATCAAAGGCCCGGATCTAAGTATTGGTATGCAGCTTCGTCGTCGCGCCAACATCATGGGTGCAGATGAAGCTGTAATTGTCGATAGTGCTGGATACATCTGTGAAGGCGCGCTATCTGCTTTGGTCTGGTGGCGTGGCGATGTGCTTTGTGCGCCAAACTTAGAAACTGCTTGGCTCGACAGTATTACCCGCCGCGAGGTGTTTGCAATTGCTGAGCAAATTGGGCTCACCACTCGCACCGAAAAAGTGAAGCCCGCAGATTTAGTGGAAACCGAAGTCTGGATACTCTCCAGCCTGCAGGGCATTCGTCCAGTAGTTGACTGGCTTGATCTCGGTGGACCGCTAGCTACCCCAACTCACGTTGATGCTTTCAACAAAAGACTACGACTACTCTGCGCAACTATTCGCTAGATACTGATTATTCGATCAGCAAGCTTCGCAATTCTTGAATCATGAGTTATTAGCAATATAGTTTTTGACGAATCAGCACTTTCGAAAAGTTCTTGCATTAGTCGAACCGCTTGAGCCGAATCAACGCTTGAAGTCGGCTCGTCCAGAACGAGGAATTCGAAGTCAGCGAGCAGCGCACGCGCCATTGATAGGCGCTGCGCTTCCCCTCCGGAAATTAATACTCCGTTCTCCCCCAACTCAGTATCTAGACCCAATCGTGAATCAAACATTTTCCACAAATTCACACGTCGCAAGACATTGATTAGGCTGGCATCATCTGCCACCTCGTTTGCCAACCTCAAGTTGTCCCTAACTGTTCCGGCAAAGATCGGTGTTTGCTGCTCCAAATAACCAACGCATTTCCTGAACGAATCTGCTGAAAAATTTGCGACCGGTAATCCGTTTACTTCGACATGTCCACTTCTGGGGTTTAATAAACCGGCGAGCAACAAAGCAACCGTAGATTTACCTGAACCACTGGGACCAATTAGAGCTACGGTTTCACCGCGACTTATTGTGAGACTGATGCCCATAATTGCTGCGGCTTTACCTGGATAACCGGCAGATACATCTCTTAGAGAGATATTGTCGAACTTTTGCAGTTCACTAGACCCAAATTCAACACTTAAGTCATGAGGAATTGGCGAATCCTGAATCTCTATCAAACGTTGGGCGCTCGACTTGTACTTTCGCCAAGTGGACACCGCAGAGTGCGATATGCCAGCTATCTCAAAGACCCCAAGCGGAAGTAAAGCGACTACAGCCAATAACACTTGCTCAAATTGACCTGAACCTATGGCCTGAACGCCAAGAAACAATACTCCAAGTGCTCCTATGGTCGCAGAAAGAGAAAATACTCCCATACTGACACCGGAGGAGGTTGCTTGAAAGAGCCCGCGCTGTCCTAATCGTTTCTCTAAGACTTGGAAGTTGCCTAGTTCCTTATCTAGCCAGCCATATTGAGTGAAGATTTCAGAATTTTCAATAAGTTCCAAACTCTTGTCAGCTAACTGGCCACGAATATGCGCATTTTCACGATCAAAACGGGCTGAAAACTGATTAGAAATCGGAATTGCGATTAGTAGCGAGACAGTCAGCAAAATGGTGATAAGCAAAGCCGCATTAGGCAAAAGTAGGGCGAAGAACATAATCGATACAAAAGAAGCAGCCGCGGATTGCAAAGTCGGCAAGATTACTCTCAGAGGTAAATTCAAGATTTCTTCTACATCTGCGGTGACTCGACTCCCGACATCACCCATCTTTAGTCGCCCGAACCCTGCTGGAGCAAGGGGAATTAGTTTTTGAAAAAGTTCGACTCTTAGTGTCCCTAATGACTTCAGTGCCGCATCGTGAGACAACCATCTTTCGCCATACCTTAACACTGCTTTCGCTAAAGCAAAGGTCCTGACGCCAACAATTGCAATCGATAGGTACATGAGAGGCGGTTGCTCCGAAGCTCTTGAAAGTAACCAAGCGGAACACGCAAGTAAAGCAATTGCTGAAATAGCTTGAAATATAGCCAATACGGATGCAATGAAGAATCTTGAATTTCTGGGAAATCCGAAAGTGAAAACTCTAAACACTCTTTACCTCGTGCACAATGTCAGCAATATCAAAAAGTTCTTGTTGGTGGCTGACAATGACTATCGCTGCATCACGCCTAATAACTCTTAACAAATTTGATGTAATGATTTCGATTCGAGCAGTATCTTGAGAGGAAGTTGGTTCGTCTAGTAAGAGCGTGTCCTTCTTTTGCGACACAAATGAATAAACAGTTCTGGCAAGTCCAATTCGCTGGAGCTGACCACCTGAAAGTGGTGCAGTTATTCCACCAACCATATTTTCAAGATCCAAATCATCAAGTGCACTGGTTTTCAGAGCCAAATCCAAGGCATTGTCGTCTACCACTTCATCTCTACCCACAATGTTTTGCAGGACAGTGCCAGAAAAAACACTGCTTCTCTGAGGCATCCAAGCGCTTTTCTCAGATCTCATGCTCTTGAGCAGACGAGTCTTTCCAGAGCCCGATTCTCCCTTGATAATGGTTATTGCACCTGGTTGCGGCTGAAAGGTTGAAGTCTTGTCATGTGAGTTTGAATCAGTATCAAAAAGATAAAACAGTCTCGTCAACGAAGCTATGCCATCCGCGGAGGCATGAAAATTCGCACCTAAAGTCCTAAGTGGCAGGTAAACATCTGGCGCCAAAAGTAAAATGAATAGCCCTAATGCAAAAGTAATCTCGCCATTCAAAAGTCGAATCCCAATAGTTACCGCAACCAAAGCTACGGAAAGACTAGCGATTAGTTCTAGAGCAAAACCTGACATGAATGAAAGTGAAAGAACTTTCATAGTTTTCCCTCGATGGATTTCACTCAACTTTGCCAGCTGATCAACTTGTCGGTTTGCCCGGTTGAACACTCGCAATGTAGTTAGACCTCTAACCACCTCAGAAAAATGCGTAGCAATACTTGTCATTGCATCGAGTTGCCTATTCTGCAACTTTTGAGTTGCCCACCCAATAAAAACCATGAACAAGGGAATTAGAGGGACTGTAAGGGCAAGAATTATTGCACTTAAGAAATCATTTAGTAACGCAACAATCAAGAAGAT
>JBFYJA010000102.1:0-3876 GCA_041311675.1 Micrococcales bacterium
AACTCGAACCACACGGCAGTTTTAAACACCCGAGTGTAACTTGGGCGGAATACGGATCAAAGTTTGTGGCTGCCGTGGAAAATGGTCCGCTATCGGCAACTCAGTTCCACCCAGAAAAATCTGGCGAAGCAGGAATTCAACTGCTCCGCAATTGGATTGCAAGTTTTTAGTCAGAAAGAAATAAATGAGCAAGTATCTTGAACTACTTCCGGCAGTCGATGTTGCAGATGGTAAAGCTGTGCGACTAACCCAGGGCGAGGCCGGCTCTGAAACCGATTACGGTTCACCTCTCGAGGCAGCTCAAACTTGGATCGATGCTGGTGCCGAATGGATTCACCTTGTTGATCTCGATGCAGCATTCGGACGTGGCGACAACCGTGCACTGATTCGCGAAGTGGTTGACGCATCCCGCTCGGTGAAGATTGAACTCTCCGGTGGTATTCGCGACGACGCATCGTTGGAGTCAGCGCTCGAGGCTGGGGCAACTCGCGTAAACCTTGGCACCGCTGCACTCGAAGATCCAGCTTGGACCGCACGCGTTATTGAACGCTTCGGCGATGCTATTGCGGTTGGCCTTGATGTTCGCGGCACCACTTTGGCTGCGCGAGGTTGGACTCAAGAGGGTGGCGATCTGTTTGAAGTACTACAGCGCCTAGAAGACGCCGGTTGTGCCCGGTACGTAGTGACCGATGTCACTAAAGACGGCACATTACGTGGTCCAAACATCGAACTTCTTCGCCAGGTAATGGCCAAAACCAACAAGCCAGTCGTGGCTTCTGGCGGTATCTCATCACTGCAGGACATTACCGACTTGCGTGCACTGGTGGGCGAGGGGCTCGAGGGTGCAATCCTCGGTAAGTCTCTTTATGCAGGCAAGTTCACCCTTCAAGAGGCTTTGGCCATCGCTAGTAACTAATGACTTTCGAACACGAGCATATCAATCCGAATCGATTCACTGATTCGGCTGGCGTTCCATGGGAAGGTCGCGAACTTCCCGAAAACAGCTTTGCTGGTGACGACGGATCTGCAGATGCAAATCTGATTGACGTAATCACAAAGTTTCAACGCGGTGAGGCATCCAATGAAGAAGTGGTTGCAGCTTTTTCAAAAGCAAGACTCCTAATTCCACTGCTTGCCGATCTTGGCGAATCCGAAATCGGTGAGCACGGACACAAAGTTGACAAGAGTGCAGAGCTCAGCATCGTCACGGTTGGTACGCCGGATGAACAAAATGGTTTGCCGGTTTTCTCATCGGTGGCCGCAATGCAACTTTGGAATCCAACCGCGAGACCAGTACCAAGCGATGCCGTTCGCATTGCAATAGCCGCGGCAACCGAAGGAAACACTCGCATAGTATTAGA
The DNA here is from genome assembly GCA_041311675.1 of Micrococcales bacterium. GTDB lineage: Bacteria > Actinomycetota > Actinomycetes > Actinomycetales > Microbacteriaceae > Rhodoluna. The sequence continues at coordinate 1,362 of JBFYJA010000102.1, forward strand.
TGCCGAGGGGCCAACCGAATTCGCTATTCGTCGACCGGCAATTGCCGCAATTGCTCAAGAAGAAAAATGGATTCATCCGGTGCGCGACAAACGAGTGCGACAAGAGTTTGCTCGTGTGCTCGATGGGGTAGAAGAGTTCATTAGTTTTGAGTTAGAAGACTGCGATCCAGCATCGCGACTTCACAGCGCAGAGTTACTGCTGGTTTTGAAACTTACCGAAGGCCTAACCGGGGAGAAGATTCAAGACCTGATGCAGGAATTGGCAAAGCGCTTGGCTGACAGTTCGGTAATTGCCGAACACGTCGACAGTCTTCGAGTAAAACTCGCCTAAAAGTTAATTGACCGGGCCGGTGTATTTTTCGCCAGGCCCCATGCCTGGGGCATCCGGAAACGCTGAGGCCTCACGGAACGCCAACTGCAGCGAACGAAGTCCATCGCGCAGTGGGCGAGCGTGGTGGTCACCAAGGTCGGCGGCGGCCGAAGTAATTAGTCCGGCAAGTGCATTGATTAGCTTGCGTGCTTCATCTAGATCTGCCTTGTGGCCATCCTCGCCAAGGCCGCACTGCACGGCAGCGGCGCTCATTAGGTGGATAGCTGTGGTGGTAATTACCTCAACGGCCGGTACTTCGGCAATGTCGCGAAGCTGTTCGTTGACCTGGTCAAAATCTGGCAAGGGGTTTACTCCTTCAAGGGCTTTCTGCTAGGCTAGCCCATGGCTCCGGGGTTCGCTCCGGTCAGAAGTGGATTCATTTCCCACCTAGTTTCACCGCTTGATAGGTGTACGGGTAAAGCTTTAGGAAACTTCGTTTCTGTGCGTCAGCGTCTTGCGCTTTCGTGGCCATTTCATATGTCCCGGATAAAAGGAGCAACAATCAGCGATCCACGTATCAATGAGCGCATCCGCGTGCCAGAGGTTCGCCTCGTCGGCGCTGCAGGTGAGCAGATTGGTGTTGTACGCATTGAAGAAGCACTGCGTTTGGCACAAGAAGCAGACCTCGACCTAGTTGAAGTAGCTCCAATGTCAAAGCCTCCAGTTGCGAAATTGATGGACTTCGGAAAATTCAAGTACGAAGCAGCCCAGAAAGTTCGCGAGGCACGCAAGAACCAGGTGAACACTGTTCTAAAGACTGTTCGCTTCGGTTTGAAGATCGATGCACATGACTACGGCACAAAGCGTGCGCAGATTGAGAAGTTCCTCAAAGCAGGCGACAAGGTAAAGGTGATGGTGGTTTTCCGCGGTCGCGAGCAGTCTCGTCCAGAGATGGGCGTCAAGCTGCTACAAAAACTTGCCGAAGAAGTAGCTGCGTTTGGATCAATCGAATCGACTCCGTCGGTTGATGGTCGAAACATGGTTATGGTGATCGGTCCAGCCAAGAGCAAGGTAGAGGCAAAGGCCGAAGCCAAGAAGGCGGCAGCAAAGAGCGCAGCACCAGTTGCTGAGCAGACAGAAGATTCGGCAAGCGCCGAGTAATAGAAGGAGAAGGCAATGCCAAAGCAGAAGACCCACTCGGGCGCCAAGAAGCGTTTCCGCTTTACCGGTAGCGGCAAGCTAATGAAGCAGCAGATCAACATGCGCCACAACCAGGAGCACATGTCAAACCGTCGTAAGCGTCGTCTAAACGTTGACCAGGTAGTTTCACCTGCAGACTTCAAGACCATCAAGAAGCAGCTCGGCAAGTAACCGAATCTTTTATTAGGAGCATTAACAAATGGCAAGAGTAAAAAACGCGGTTAACTCGCTGAAGAAGCGCCGCACAGTTCTAGATCGCGCGTCAGGTTACCGCGGTCAGCGTTCACGTCTATACCGCATGGCAAAGCAGCAGATGCTGCACTCGTTGGTCTACGCATTCAACGACCGCCGTGCACGTAAGGGTGACTTCCGTCGTCTATGGATCCAGCGCATCAATGCTGCAGCCCGCGCAAACGGTATGACTTACAACCGTTTCATCCAGGGTCTAGCACTTGCTGGAGTTCAGGTTGACCGTCGTATCCTTGCTGACCTTGCGGTCAATGAGCCAAAGACTTTCGCATCACTAGTTGCAACTGCAAAGGCTGCACTACCTGCGAACACTTCAGCACCAAAGGCAAAGTAGTCACCAGTGATTATTGATCCCAAAGCGAACGCAGTTCGTGGGGTCGCCAAGCTAAACAAGAAAGATGCCCGGTCGGAGACCGGGCTCTTTCTGCTTGAGGGTCCACAAGGTTTGAGCGAAGCTCTTGATCGACCAAAACTTATCGTCGATCTTTATGCCACCGAAGAAGCGGTGGAGCGTCACCATGAACTATTTGCACGCGCAAATTCAGCGCGCATCGAAGTTCAACTGGTTAGCGAAGCCGTTCTCAAAGTCATGTGTGACACCACAACTCCTCAGGGAGTTCTTGCCGTGTGCCACCAGATGCACAGCAGCCTAGAAAGTTTGATCGAATCCAAGCCACAGCTTGTGGCGCTGTTGGCAAACATCCGTGACCCAGGCAACGCCGGCACTGTTTTGCGTGCCGCCGATGCTGCGGGAGC
>JBFYJA010000103.1:0-3824 GCA_041311675.1 Micrococcales bacterium
GCACAAGGTGAATATAAAGTTCTTTACCTCGGTGGCAATTCAGAACTGCTCACAGTTGAGGTGCTCAAGAAACTAAAGTCCCTTGCACAAGATGGGGTGACAATTCACGGAGCAAAGCCAAATGGAACTCCTAGTCTTGCTGACGACGAAAATGAATTTTCAAATCTTGTTGAAGAGATTTGGCAAATGCCAAACGTCAAGAATTTACCGGCAACACATGGACTGCATCCAGATTGGAAGTTCAGTACCGAACTGCGTTGTATACATCGACGATTAGACTCGGCAGACATTTACTTCATTGCAAACCCAAGAAACGAATCAGTGACATTCACAGCGAAATTTGCCGCGCATGCAAAGAACACTTTTGTTGTGGATGCGGTGACGCTTAAGAAAATCGACAAATTTGAACTTGCGCCTTACGGGTCATGCATCGTAGTTATCACTGACGATGAAATTCCATTTGACAAACCAATTTTGACTTCATCCCAGCAAACGATTACCGCTTGGAATTTAGATGTTGCTGGTAAGCAATTCAATACCGGCGCGATATTTGATCTTGCCAACCATGAAGACGAAAGCATCCGATACTTTTCTGGACCCTTCACGGCAACAACCACCATTGGTACTGCCAAAGTGCTAGAACTTCCAGAGTTTGCATACCTTGCCGAGGTCAAGGTGAACGGACATAATGCGGGTGTCATCTGGGCAAAGGGTCAGCAGCTAGACATTTCTCATCTGGCCAACCAAGATGAAAATCAACTCGAGTTGACCTTGATAAGCGGCTGGCGCAACCGACTCACTGGAGATGAGCACAGCAAAGCTTCCATACAAGATAAGACCTATCTTGCCTACCCAATCTTCGAGCCTGACGCCATTCCAAGTAGCGCCGGACTGCTCAAACCAGCGATTCTTAAGCACTAATTCAAAGGAGAAAAAAATCCCAAAACTATCTATAAACCTGGAGTACACCTATAACGAGTACCAATCCTTTGAAGAGCGCGTGAGAGCCGCTGCCAAGGATGGCTTCAAATTTGTTGAATTTTTTTATCCTGAAGGTAAAAACATCTCGGAGTTAGCCAAGGCCGCGAAGGAAGTTGGTGTTGAATTCGCTTCAGTCGTAGCAACACCACGTTTCAATTTCTCGTTGCCAGGGGTAAACATAGATGAATACTGGCAAGGGTTTAAATACTCAATTGAAGTTGCCAAGGAACTTGGCTGCCCTCGACTAGTTGTCACAAGCGGGGTTGGATTTCCTGGTGCAAAACGACAGTTGCAGCTCGACAATCTAGTCAAAGTTTTCACAGAGGCAGCAGATTTGGCAAAACCACATGGCATTGATGTGGTTTTTGAAGCAGCCAACACCAAGGTCGATCACCCTGGCGTACTGGTCGACACTACTCCAGACGCTGTATATGTTGTAAACAAAGTAAATCGCGACAACTTCTTGCTTCAATACGACATCTATCACTCAATAGTGATGGGCGAGGACCCAATTGAGTTACTTGAAAAGCACAAGGAAATTATTGGCTACATTCAAATTGCCGATGCTCCTGGACGTGGAGAACCTGGCACTGGAGAAGTTGATTTCAAAACAATCTTTGCCAAGATCGATGAAATCGGTTATCCATATCAGGTTGGATTGGAAATTTATCCAACCACCGAGTCTTCTGCAGCAGTAAAGCTCGCCAGAAGTATGGACAAGGCCTAGAGCAAGTTACCGGTTAGGTCCACTCCTAGATACTCAGCGAGTGTGTGAATGATCAGTTCATGGTCTTCCATTTTTGCCATGCCTGAGACAGTGATTGAGCCGACGACTCCTAGCCCCTCAAGGCGAATAGGGAACGAGCCTCCGGCATCGCTATAGTCACGCTTATCTAAACCCATCAATGTGATGAAATCTAGGCCAGCCTTGACTCTGAAATGTACCGACTGCGAACTTACATGGAACATGTTCACAGTGTTGCGTTTGCGTCGGGCAAAATCCTCGTTGTAAGGGCCTGAACCTGGCATCGCCGCATAGAACCAAGGGGTTTCACCATGACGTATGTCAATGACACAAGGCAATTCGCGATCCACCGCTTTATCCCGGATCAGGTTGCCTATCTTCCAGGCAATTAGCTCATTCCACTCTTCTAGAACAAGCAACTCTTCTTGTCTCGCAAGTACGCCCAACTCTGGGCTAATGATTATGGCCATGTTCAGAGTTTATATTTCAAAGAGCGAATTTAAGTAATCGTATTTTTGCACAACCAATTTCATGAAGCGGAACAAAGTTGAGCCGTTCATCCCCATTTAGATTTCGCAAAGGAATCCATGTTTCATTTTCGAATCGACCTTCTTCAACGTCGTCAATCTCGATTCTGTACCCAGGTTCACTGAAACTCAGATTTATGCCTTTGCCGATCAAATAGTACTCAGATTCGTTCAGCTGTATAACTATTCCTGACGGTCTAGTATCAGCGGGTGATTCAATTGTCACTGCAAGTTCTTCGAGTTCCGATGGTAGCTTTACATCTTTGATTAATAAATCGACCCCTGCAACCTCAACGAATCGTTTTAGTCCCGCCAAGGTGTCCTTTGGCTCAACAGTGAGAGAACCAAATTTCACAAACGGTTCGGCCGCTGGTTCTTTCATCAGGAGCGCGCGAATTACTCCTGATTTTTGTGCACTGGCAATGGTGTGTTTTGCCTCACGCAGAATCTTGTAAGCCGAAGACATTTGGTTACCGACTCGGCCATCTTCTGCCGCAAACATCGCGTAGCCGATGGCCTTGTGGTGGCCCAACGCCCAAAATAGATTGCCTACTATATGTCTGCTCTCCGGAATGAAGAGGGGGTTGTCAATTCGGCTGTACTGAGCCATCACCGGCAGAGCATCGAGCTCGTAAATATCTGGCGACAAAATGTCCACGTTAGGGGCAAACTTCTTCCAAGTATCCAAAACTAGTGAACTTGGTCCACCGCTTGGCCACTGGCCTGCCTCAGACTGCCCTGGCTGCGGACCTAACCATGCATTCACATACATAGGCAGATACTTGATTGCCTTGCCAGCCTTGGCCAGGGCGTTCGTGTACTTAGCGAATGCTTCGGCCATGAATTTTTCATTTTCTTGCCAAGTATCGTTAATTCCACGCTGGTTCCAGGCTGCCATTGCGGCTTCACTGTAGTCACGGCTTGAACCTAGCAGCCCCATCTCGTTCTCAATTTGAACCATTAGGACCGTGTGCTTTTTGTCCTTGCTTTTCAAGTACTTCATCAGTTCGCTAAATGCGGCTAAATCTGCATCCAAGAGATTCTTGCTGAATACAGAAAGAGTTGGCGCATCAGAAGGTTCTCCACCCGGTTTATTCAACGCTCGCGGGAATCGCTGTACGTCAGCACGAACCCAGTCTGGCGCATACATCGACTTCGCGTTTTTGTAAGCTCCAAACCAAATCAAAACCAATCGGAGCCCATGCTTCTGAGCGGAGCGGATTTGGTACTCGATCAGAGAGTGGTCAAACTTACCCTCACTTGGCTCAAATTGTTTCCAAGAAATCGGGGATATTACAAAGTCGTAGTTGAGTGATGCCACCTTCGCGAAAGAAGAATCAATCGATTCTTTGCATGAGCTCGATGAATTATGGATTTGTCCACCAAGAAGGATGGTGTCTTTGCCATCAATTTCGAAGGAAAATCCGGTGGAATGGCTCGCTATTCGAGGAAGGGTTGGCATGTTCCTAAGTATGGCACTAGAACTCCACCTAACTTTAGGTGAATCTTAGTTTACCTCAGTCGAAGAAGTTTCTGATTCAGTCGCGGTTATTCGCGCAATGCTGGAAGAA
>JBFYJA010000013.1:0-11282 GCA_041311675.1 Micrococcales bacterium
CCAGCCAACAAAACTTCGTGCCCAGTAGCGAGTCTGGGCCTCCGGTGAACCCATAAAGGAGTCGAAAGTCATTGGGTGCCTAGCCACTCGACCCTCGCCTCGATAGTCGGGGATTCCTGAATCTGTCGAAATGCCGGCTCCTGTAAGTACTAACAGGTTTTTACCATTCAATATTTCGCGAGCAAAATCGAGACTGTAGGCCGCAGCTGCACTAAGTTCCGTTTCCATGGTTGCTCTCTCCAACTCAAGAACAGTCTAAATACAACAAATCGGTAAAGCCCCACCGGGGCCTATTTTCTAGTCGTAGTATTTCGAGAAGGGTTCAGGAGGTGGGGAGAGCGTGACCAAGGTGAACGATGATTTGCTTGCTGCGCGCGAACAACTCGCGAAATCTCTAGGCAAGAGCCGATCAGAGGCTGACCTGTTAGATCGATTTGATCGCTGGGGGTCGGATTTAGTTTCTGGTTTGGCAGAGGTTTACTCGCTTGATCAAGTACTACCTGAGTTAGTCAAAATCTTGGCAGCGAGCCACCAATCTAGGAGTGACAAGCTGCACGCAAGGGATCGTCAGCGAATTCTCGAACCAGACTGGTTTCAAAGCGAAAAAACAATTGGTTACGTTTGCTACACGGATTTGTTTGCCAAAGATCTGATTGGCCTGAAATCCAAGATTCCGTATTTGCAAAACTTAGGCGTCAGCTACCTACACCTCATGCCGATTCTTGAGCCGAGACCAGGTGCGAATGATGGCGGTTACGCTGTCATGAACTATCGCGCTATAAAGCCTGAACTGGGAAATATGAAGGCGCTTGCAGAAACAGCCGAGAAGCTGCACGAGTCAGGAATTTCACTGACCCTGGATTTGGTGCTCAATCACGTTGCCAAAGAGCATGAATGGGCCCTGAAAGCAAAAGAGGGTGACCGAAAATACCGGGACTATTTTTATATCTATCCAGATAGAACCATCCCAGATGAGTTCGAGAAAACCCTCCCTGAAGTTTTTCCCGACTTTGCACCTGGAAATTTCACTTTTGACAAAGAACTCGACGGTTGGGTTTGGACAACATTCAATGATTATCAGTGGGATGTTAATTGGAGTAATCCAGCAGTTTTCTGCGAATACGCCGACATTATTGCCAACCTAGCGAATCATGGTGTTGACTGCCTACGACTTGACGCTATTGCTTTTATCTGGAAGCGACTCGGTACCAACTGCCAAAACCAAGAAGAAGTACACGCCATTACACAAGCGCTTCGAGCATTTACCAAAATATTCGCCCCATCAATGATCTTCAAAGCAGAGGCCATTGTTGGGCCAGCTCAGGTTGGTGCCTATCTCGGCGAAGGGGAGCGAGCAGGCAAGGTCAGTGATCTGGCATATCACAATTCACTGATGGTTCAGATCTGGTCAGCGATAGCGAGCAAAGACTCAAAATTACTCGAGCTAACAATGTCGCGATTCAAAGCAATTCCTACCAGCAGCGCCTGGGGCATTTACATCAGATGTCATGACGACATCGGATGGGCGATTGATGATTCAGATGCGCATCGTGCCGGTATTAATGGTCACGACCACCGCATGTTTTTAGCCGATTACTACACCGGGAAGTTCTATGGCTCGGAAGCTCGAGGCGTCGATTTTCAAGTTGAGGAACACAGTGGCGAGCGGCGAACATCCGGAAGCACGGCAAGCCTTACCGGTATCGAGGGTGCGGTTGCCCGTGATGACGAAAATGCAATTAACCTAGCGATTCGACGCTACCTGTGTGCATACACAATGGTTTTTGGTTTCGGTGGTATTCCGCTCTTATACATGGGCGATGAGATCGGAATGTTTAATGACAATTCATTCCTCAAAGATCCAGAGAAGGCTGAAGACAATCGCTGGATACATCGTCCAAAGATGGATTGGGCTACTGCCGAGGAGGTCACTCTTAGTGGCAACATAAACTCGGTTGCCAGCCGTATTTACTTGGGCATCACTCAAATAACTAATGCTAGGAAGCAAAGTCCGGCACTGCACGCGTCGGTCACAACCAAGGTGCGCGCAGGGCGGGGAGCTGGTGTTGCGATTTTTGAACGAAACCACCCTGCCGGTCAAATGATTCAGGTTTACAACTTGAGTGAAGACAGCCGTTGGGTATCAAAGGACGAGCTAGGCGATCTGAACGGAATTCTAGAAGACCGGCTGACCGGCGAAACCATAGAAGTTCGCGAGGGCATCAACTTGAGCCCTTATGCCGCCTTCTGGCTGGTCCAAGCATAAAAAAGCACCCCGCCTAAAAAGGCGAGGTGCTGGGCAGCTGTCTCAAGCTACGTGTCCGAAAGGGGACTTGAACCCCTACCCCCTTGCGAGGACTAGCACCTCAAGCTAGCGCGTCTACCATTCCGCCACCCGGACGAGTGAACTCCTAGGGTATCACGAAGCATTTAGCGTCGCGAGGTGCTTCACTTATGGCAAATAGCGAGGTAGTTTTGCCGTATGGCTCAAGACCCGAGACTCGCACTGCAACAGTTCATTGCCGCACTAGAACGACACTTTGAGGCAATGAGTTCAAAGCACGGCAACGACGATCCAGCGGTGAGTCAGACCTACTACAAGCTGGAAGACGCATTCTTGGATTACGAGGAGTCGATCGGAGAAAAGTTCGAAGAAATTTTGCCTTTTGAACTAGCCGATGATCAAGGGGAATCAAACTGAATCTTTTTCAGGCCGTAATTCTTGGAATTGTCCAGGGGCTCACTGAGTTTCTTCCAATTTCTTCTAGCGCACACGTTCAGATCGCATCTCAATTGCTAGATCTTGGCGCCATGCCAAAAGTGCAGTTGACTGCATTTATCGCAACCATTCAACTTGGGACCGAAGCCGCGGTACTGATTTACTTCTGGAAAGACATTATTCGTATCATCACTGCTTGGTTTGGTTCGATTACTAACCGAGGATTTGTTACCGAAGCAAAAAAGCGAGATGCAAAGCTCGGGTGGTTGATTATCATCGGTAGCCTTCCAGTGGTGGGAATCGGTTTAGTTTTCAAAGATCAAATTGAAAACAACCTGCGTAGCCTCTGGGTGATTGCCATCACACTAATAGTTTTCGGACTTCTACTTGGCATCGCCGATCAAATTGGAAAAAGGCAAAAATCTATTGAACAGCTCACAACGAGAGACGGTTTGCTCTTTGGGTTGGGGCAAGCCTTGGCGGTAATCCCCGGAGTTTCGCGCTCTGGAGGCACCATTACCGTCGGGCTAATGCTTGGCTATAGTCGGCAAGCTGCAGCGAGATACAGTTTTCTACTTGCCATTCCGGCAGTTGTAGCCAGTGGTCTGTATGAATTCGTGTCGAATGTTGGCGATTTACCGAGCGAATTAATAATCGGTTCAGCGGTATCGGCTCTAGTTGCCTTTGGAGTTGGCTTCTCGGTGATTTTGGTGCTGCTGCGTTACCTGTCTCGAGGATCATTCGCACCATTCGTCGCTTGGCGACTAATCGTGGGAATCTGGCTCCTAGCGATGCTAATCAGCGGCCAGTTTGCAGCTTGACTATTTCTCTTCAGAGTCCGGCTTAGAAGCATCTTCCTCTAGTTGTAAGAAACGTTCAAATTCCTGGGCAATGGCTTCGCCCTGAGCAGCTTCCGAATCCATTGCATCTCGAGTTGTTTCGAGCTGCTCAATGTATCCAGCCATGTCTTCATCACCTTCAGCCAATTCGTCAATGCTGCGTTCCCAGGTGAATGCCTCATCGGCAAGTGATCCGTGCTCAAATTCAACCTGCAAAAGCTTTTCAATTTCAATGAGCATCGAGAGTGTCGCCTTTGGAGACGGTGCATTTTGCACATAGTGGGGGACAGAAGCCCAAACCGCGAGAGTTGGAATACCAACTTTTTCAAATGCCATTCCAAGCACCGACATAATTCCTACTGGACCTTCATAATGACTGCGGTCAAGATTTAGTTTGCTCCTCGCAATTTCATTCTGACTCGTAATGGTCACAGAAATTGGCCTGGTGTGTGGCACATCCGCCAGCTGTGCACCTAGAAAAATTACGTGATCGATTTCGGCATCAACTACGAATTCAACAATTTCATCAGTGAAGGTTTTCCAGCGACGTGCTGGCTCATTTCCGTAAAGCAAGAAGATGTTGGCAAATTCGGGTTGCTCGCTTGCTATTTCTTTAGATGGTCTTAGCAATTCAGCTGTCGGCCAAGTTAATTGGCGCTTGCCATCTATATCCAAGGTCACGATTGGACGGCTGAATTGAAAGTCGAAATACTCTTCTGGGTCAACAGCAGATAGTACTTCTGCATCCAGCTGGTCGCCGATAAATTTAACGGCACTACTGGCAGCCTCGGCAGCATCATGCCAACCTTCAAATGCCACCAGCAGGGTACGGCCGGTGAAAAACGACTTAGACAACTGCACCCCTTTATTTACCTCTAAAACTCTATGCGATTGAGTAACGGTAAAATCTCAATCATGACTAAACCGGCCGCCGTACTCTGGGACATGGATGGCACCCTCGTGGATTCCGAGCACTACTGGCTAAGCAGTGAACAGGAATTGGCTGCATCTGCCGGCAAAATCTGGACCGAACAAGACGGCATAAACATGATTGGTATGAGCCTCTATGACAGCTCTCGTCTGATCAAGCAAAAACTTGGACTGGATCTGGAAACCGATGAAATTATTGATCGCCTCACAAATTCCGTGATTTCAAAGCTCGATCGCTCGCTCCCTTGGAGACCCGGCGCCAAAGAACTGCTAATGGCTGTTAGAAAAGCTGGCATCCCAACAGCTTTGGTTACCATGTCAATGCGCCGAAATGCCGATGCCGTGGTTGCTCGCATGGGTTTCGATGCCTTTGATGAAGTAATCGCTGGTGACCAGGTGCAGTTGGGAAAACCACATCCGGAGCCATATCTGAAGGCTGCCGAGAAACTTGGTGTCGACATCGAGCACTGCATAGCCTTTGAGGATTCAATATCTGGCTTGCACTCAGCTGAAGCATCAGGTGCGATTGCAGTCGGCGTGCCAAACTTAGTGCAAATTCCAGACCGACCAGGCAGAATCCTTTGGCCAACGCTCGATGGAGTGACAATTGCTGATTTGGAAAAAATTTATGGTGAAAGACGAACGGTATAAAAATGAAAGCAAAACTTCCGCGTGGACCTTTCAAAGTTGGTGACCGTGTGCAACTCACCGGCCCTAAAGGACGACTGAACACCATCACATTAGAAAAAGGTGGAGCCTTTGGTACACACCGTGGTGAGTTGAAGCACGATGACATAATTGGCAAACCAGAAGGTTCTGTCATTTCAAATCACAACGGCATCGAATATTTAGCTTTTCGTCCGTTGCTTACTGACTTTGTTTTATCCATGCCACGCGGAGCCAACATCGTCTATCCAAAGGATTCTGCGCTAATCGTCACAATGGGAGACATTTTTCCTGGTGCAAAAGTAGTTGAGGCTGGAGTTGGCTCTGGTGGTCTAAGCATGTACCTTCTCCGTGCGATCGGTGAATCTGGTTCACTAGATTCATTTGAACGACGAAGTGAGTTCGCAGAAATTGCGAAGGCAAATGTTGTTACCCAATTTGGTTATGAACCCAAAAACTGGAACATTCATATTGGCGATCTCCAGGAACGCCTTTCACAAGTTGTTGCAACCTCTGAAGCAGATCGAGTTGTCTTGGACATGTTGGCACCTTGGGAATGTGTCGAGGAAACCGCTGAGGCTCTGGTGCCTGGCGGGTTGGTTATTGGCTATGTGGCCACTGTGACTCAGCTTTCACGTTTCACAGAGGCACTCCGTGACTCTGGACATTTTGCTGAACCCGAAGCATTCGAAACCCTATTCCGCACATGGCACCTACAAGGTCTTGCGGTTCGACCAGACCACCGCATGATTGGCCACACCGGGTTTTTGGTTACCGCTCGACGATTGGCTCCAGGCACAATCGTGCCTAAATTCAAAGGTAAGCAAAAGCCGGAATTTAGCGACGAGGACATTTCGGCGTGGAACCCAGATCACCTCGGGGAGCGAAATGTGAGTGCCAAAAAACTTAGGAAATCCATAAGAAACGCTAACTCGGCAGCCGAAGCTCGTCTAGATCAAGAAGACCAGATCTAGACTTGTCGAAGTTAACGAAAGTAGTTCCTTTGCGCAAATTAATCGCCATATTCGCAAGTCTTATGCTGTTGCCAGTTTTGACAGCATGTTCAGCAGAAGCAAAACCTTTTTGCGACCCCTACACGACTGGTACTTCGCTTGATAATTTGAAGGTCTCAGGTTCTTTTGGCGCAAAACCAGCAATTGACTTTTCACAAGCCCTAAGTTCGCAAACTATCGAGACCAAGGTTATCTCTGAAGGTACTGGCCCAGTCATTGTTGGTAAGCAGTTCGTGAAATTTGATTACACGGTAGTAAATGGTACGACCAAAGCGACACTTGGCGAATCAAGCTATGACTCATCCGGTGGAGAGGCACAATTCTTAGCAGTGGGTAACCCTGTTGACATCTGTCACGGGCTATCTGGGATTAAAGAAGGTTCACGTGTAGCAATGTTGATTCCTGCTGGAGTGGCGGCACCTGAAGACACAGATACCATCAAGAAAACCGATTCAGTGCTATTTGTCTTAGATATCACCAAGGTTTACCTGCAGGGGACCAGCACTGATGCTAAGCCAGCTAATAACGGAATGCCGTCAGTCGTTTTCGCTCCCGACGGTACTCCAGGGGTGACCATGCCAAAAACATCAGCCCCTGCGCAATTCAAATCGCAAGTCTTCATGGATGGATCGGGCGAGGCGGTAGCCTTGGGCGATACTGTCACACTCAATTACTCAGGTTTCCTCTGGGAATCTGGCTCACTCTTTGACTCTTCCTGGGCAAATGGTCAGCCGCAACAATTCCAGGTCAGCGAAGGCGGGCTAATCGGCGGCTTTGTTAAAGCTCTAGTGGGATCAAAGACCGGTTCAAAAATGGTGGTCGTGATTCCTCCGGACCTAGGTTACGGTGAACAGGGGAACGACACTATACCTGGGAATGCAACACTGGTATTTGTGATTGAAGTACTTGGAATAGATAAACCGGTCAAATAGTAGGGGACTATGGCACAAGCAGAAACACAGGTTGAAAAGGGAGATGCTGCGGAGCGTCTGCTCAACATAACGCTTGTTCTGCTGGCTTCTAGAAATGGGCTTACCAAAGCCGAACTTTTTCAAGCTGTCCGAGAGTATCGTCATGCCATTGAGAGCGGAAAAAGCTCAGCATCAGTAGAGAAGATGTTTGATCGCGACAAAGACGTGCTTCGGTCAAATGGAATTCAGCTGGAAACTTACATTTTGCCAAGTGACGGTGAAGACAATCAACAAAGTCGGTACATCATTAACCCAAGTGAATTCTCATGGCCAAAAGGTGTGAAAGTCACAGCCAAGCAACTTCAACTCCTCAACCTTGCTTCTCAGGTATGGCGCCATGCATCTTTATCGAGTGACGCAGCTTCCGGATTGGCTCGACTTCGAGCACTTGGAGTCGCCAACGAGCAAGCATCCCTCGGGGGTTTTGCTCCAAGAATTAAAACCAATGAAACCAGTTTTTACCCCCTAACCAACGCAATTACCGAACGTACTGAATTGTCGTTCGACTATCGCAAACCAGGACAAGATGAGGTAGTAAGACGAACAGTGCAGCCATGGAAACTCAGAAATGTTTCAGGGCAGTGGTTATTGGTTTGCTGGGACGTTGATGCAGGCGATGTTCGTAATTTTATGCTTCGTCGAATCGTTGGAAGACTTAAGTTAACTGGAAATACATTCGAAAAAGTTTCTGACTCATCAGTTGACGAAGCTGTCAAATCACTCGAGGAGCACATCGAAGGTCAAGTTGCAACGCTGTCAATCAAGAGAGACAGTATGGCTTGGTTTCATTATGAAATCAGGTCAAACAACGAATGGGAAGAAATCCGCTTCCACTACATGGATCTTTGGCTGTTAGCAGAAGAACTCCGCAATTACGCGGGGGATTTTAAGGTTGTTGGACCGAAAGAACTGGAGGATGCCATTCGTATCGGTTACGAAAAGGTGGCTGCTGACCATGGCTAAAAACTCTAAACCAACAAGCCAAGAGCGTTTCAATTTCATTGCTTCGCTTATTGCCTATGTAATCCATAATGACTACTCGACCATTAAAGAAGTTGCCGAACATTTCGAAGTAACTGAGGAATATGTTCGTGATGCAATTTCAACCATGGTGAATACCGCCTCGCTTCGCCCAGAAATGGAAGAGACGTACTACATGTACGACGAGGACGAACTTGAAGATGGTGTGATTCATCTAATTCAAACTGATGGTTTTGTTGAGGTTCCGAAACTCTCGGGACGTCAAGCATCGGCTATCGCGGTTGGATTGAATTACTTGAATTCGCTTCCGAACTTCACAAACTCGGATGAAATACAGGAGCTGCTAAACCTATTAGGACAAGGTTCGGCTAGCGATGCTGTGCAAATTATCGATTACAAGCCAGGAACAATTGATGCTGATGCCGCTGTCATTAGGCAGGCAATGATCAATGGAAATCGCATTAGCTGCGAATACATAAATCAACGTGGTGAAAAGAGCACGCGTGAAATCGATCCGATTCGCTTAGATCCGAACGGTGAACTTTGGTTCCTAAAGGGCTACTGTCTGAAAAACAAAGAAATTAGAAACTTCAGACTTGACCACATGCGGGCGGCTACCGAACTCGATGTGGCAATTTCTCCGGAGGCACGAGAACTCGGTATCGAGATTGAAGAAGAGTACGTGGCTTCCGAGACAGATGTTGAAGTTGTAATTGAAGTGGAACCGGAGGCCTTCGGTCTACTCACGGATTTTGGTGCTGAAATCGAAGCAAGCGATGCGAAAACTGGAAAAACTCGAGCCACCATCAAAGTTGGCTACCTGCCAACACTCGGGCGAGTAATCAACCAGTACGGTGGCGCCGCCCGAGTACTCTCTCCAGAAGCCGCTCGCAAGGCGGTTCGAAACTATGCACTAACTGCGCTAGGTCAACCTCTCGATCAAGCCTTGAACGAGGACTAATGCCTTCTTGGAGTTGGTGGGTCATTTGGTCGGTCCTTATTGCCGGATCAATCGGTTACCTGGGGTACCTAAGCTACGAACTAGTCCAAAAGGCAGGCAGAGCAGCTAAGGCGTTGGAGGCTCCCGCCGAGCAATTCCTTATATTCGCCAACGCCCTTGAAATCACTCAGGATTTGCCAAATTTTGAGGGAAATCTTCTAGATAACCACGCCGAATTAGCTGCTGAACATTCGCGTAACCTAAAGAAACGCGAGGCTAAGAGCCAAGCTGAACAGCGTAGGCTTATCAATAAGTTAATTGAGTATCGTCCTGATGAAAGCGAGTTCCAGCCATGATTGGTACCCTCGAACGCCTTTGGCCAATCATTATTTTGATTGTGGTGCTGATTTGGGGCGGACCTAAGCTACCGGGAATGGCAAAGAACCTAGCCCAGTCTTTGAAAGCATTTAAGAAGGAAATCAAAGACGACGAGAAGACTTCTGACAACAAGAAGAACGATTCCTCAAAGGAATAACGCCATCTAGCCATGGCACGCCGTAAAAACCCAGAAGCCACGATGAGCCTTCGTGGGCATCTTGGAGAACTTAGAAAAAGACTATTTTGGTCAGCACTGTTTTTTGCAGTTGCCACAGTCGCCGGTTGGTATCTATTCGATCCAGTTTTTGAGGCACTACAAAAACCAATTGTCGATCTAGCCGCTTCCAAAGGCATAAATGCCACTATTAACTTCAACTCCGTCGTTTCCGCATTTGATTTGCACATGCAAATCTCAATGTTTATTGGCCTCATCATTTCCAGCCCATTCTGGCTATGGAATTTATGGGCATTCATCACACCCGGACTAAAGAAAAACGAACGTCGATATAGTTTGGGATTTTTACTGACAGCATTTCCATTGTTTATCGGCGGTTGTGCGTTGGCCTGGTACTCGCTTCCGACTTTTGTGAAAGCGTTGCTCGCATTTACCCCAGAGGGTAGTGCCAACATCATCAGCGCAAGTGACTATATCCTCTTTTCACTGCGAATCCTTTTAGTTTTCGGAATCGCCTTCGTGCTTCCGGTTGTGCTTGTGTTGCTTAATTTCCTTGGCATTCTCACTTCAGTTTCTATTCGAAAATCATGGCGTATCGCTATTTTCCTAAGTGCACTACTCGCCGCAATGGCCACACCGACTGCCGATCCAATGTCAATGTTTTTCCTGATGATTCCACTAATTGCACTGTTTTATCTGGCAGTTGGGGTTTCGTCCCTGCGAGACAAAGCACAAGCGCGCAAAATGAAGAGTGCAGAGATTGTCGAGTGAACTGACGCCCGCTGAGCGGTTTGCTAAAGCGAAACAGAGCAGGAAAAACAGCGCGGTGATTGAATTCACCGAACTATTGAACTTCCCATTGGACCCTTTCCAGGAGCAGGCATGCCAGGCATTGGCTGAAGGTAATGGGGTCCTGGTTGCTGCGCCTACCGGGGCTGGCAAGACGATAGTCGGCGAATTCGCCATACACCTTGCTATACAAGAGCAACAGAAAGTTTTCTACACGACACCAATAAAGGCTTTGAGCAATCAAAAATATTTGGAGCTGGTAAATCGATACGGTCAAGAGCGCGTCGGCTTACTCACGGGTGATACCAATCAAAATGGCGATGCCCAGATAGTGGTAATGACAACCGAAGTGTTGCGAAACATGATTTACGCCAACAGTAACAATTTGATCAGCCTTGGTTATGTTGTCATGGATGAAGTGCACTACCTAGCGGATAGAGCCAGGGGAGCCGTCTGGGAAGAGGTCATTCTTCATCTACCTAAGGACGTGCGCATTGTTTCGTTAAGCGCAACGGTTTCAAATGCTGAAGAATTTGGCGCCTGGCTCGATGAAGTTCGAGGAAACACCAAGGTTATCGTTAGCGAACACCGACCAGTTCCACTGAATCAACATGTGCTTTTCGGTGATGAGTTGTTAGAGCTGTTTGATGGGCGTTCTAATTCCGTGAATCCTGAACTTACCCAAAAACACAACAACAAACTTCGCCAGCACTCTTCACGGCCAACCAGAGGAAGACGCGGTTATCCAGGAGCGCCACGTGGAGAAAATCTGATTGCTCGGTTGAGTAAGCCGGAAGTCGTCGACATACTCGACGATGCGGATCTTCTTCCCGCAATATTCTTTATTTTCTCGAGAGCGGGCTGCGAGGCCGCAGTCAGAG
>JBFYJA010000014.1:0-11248 GCA_041311675.1 Micrococcales bacterium
ACTTAAGAAAGAGAAGCACTAGACATGGCTCGCGAACACACTCAGGCAGAAACAAAGCGCCAGCACACAACAGACATTAGTTCACTTGCTGCAATATCGAATCTTCAGATTTCCGCCCTGCAGGTTAGGAATCAGCTCGAGCGTGCTGTTCTGGATAATCACGGCCTAACTTGGGCAGGCTTTGTCACTCTCTGGGTGGTTTGGGTCTGGAAGAACCCTGAAGCCCGCCAGGTGGCTAGCGAAACGGGATTGGCAAAAGCAACCCTGAGTGGCGTGCTGAACACCCTCGAGAGCAGCAAACTGATTACCCGAAAGCAAAGCAAGGACGATCGAAGAATCATCCTGGTCTCACTTACCGCAAAGGGGAAAAAGTTGATTGAGAAAGTCTTCCCTGAGGTAAACCAGTCGGCGAAAGAGATTACGGCGCACGTGGGTAAAGAAAACCTACGCGACTTAGCTAATTTTTTGAGTGCGTTAGCTAACTAATCTGACGACGAATTTCATCTAGCACTTCCATGCTCTCAATGGTTGCCGCTAGAGGGTGCTCTTCGCATTCGAGCTTGCCATCGATAATAGCCTTGCTGACAGTCTGCAGCATGTGCGCATAACCAGCACCCTTGGTTTCGTAAGCAATTCGTTCACGAATTGGAGGTTGCTGTCCGTTAGGAATAACTAAATCAAGTTCTTGTGCGTTCCAGAATGAACCAACTAGTTCAACTGAATGTTTGCTACCAACTACGCGCGCACCAAAACCCTGCCACGAAATCAGAGACGAAATTCCATGGCCAATGACGCCATTTTCAAAAAGGAAGGTTGTGTCTGCGTGCGAATCTGCGCCGTCTTCAAAACGTCGTCCGATAGTGGTCTGGCTCTTGATTGGTGCACCCGCCCACCAACGGTTTACCGCGGTCGTGTAAACACCCTGGTCAAGCGTTGTTCCGCCACCAAGTTCGTTCTTAAAGAGTCGGTGATCGTTGTTGTAAGGCGGATTAAATCCAAAGTGCGCTTCGATACTGACCAGGTTGCCAATTTCCTTGGTCTCAATCATTTTCTTAACTGCGTTGTGTAGCGGCAAGAACTTCGTCCACATTGCTTCCATTAAGAACAAGCCCTTGCTCTTGGCCAGCGCCACTAGTTCTCGAGCCTCTTTGGCATCAAGGGTGAAGGCCTTCTCAACCAGCACGTGTTTACCGGCCTCCAGGGCTGCCTTTGCCATCGCGAAGTGTTCCGAGTGTGGAGTGGCAACGTAGATGACATCAATCTCGTTGTCGCTAAGCGCTTCTTCGAAGCCAAGCGCTTTGGCTTGAATGCTAAATTCCGCAAGGCGAGCAGCAGCCTTACTTGGATCGCGAGAAACCAGCGCATACAACTCTGTGTTGTCAGCAAGTGCAAAATCCTTGAGGATAAGTTCGGCCATAAAGCCTGTGCCAACCATGGCCCACTTCAAATTAGTCATGCGGTAAGGCTAATTCATAAAAAGTGCTGCCTAGTAAAAAGACGGCCAAACCAGTGATCAATAATCCGCCGATGCCGACGATGGTCGCCAATCTTCCTGTCTTTGAGAAAATCCAGTTTCGCGCAACCGAGGCACTCAAGCTGTATGCGGCATCTCCAAGGTTTCCCATGATTTCAAAAATGATTCCAAGGACCAGGAACTGCAAAGTGAAGTTAGCGCCTGGTTCTACGAATTGCGGAAGCACAGCGAAGAAAAATACTGCAACCTTCGGGTTACTAAATCCAATCAGATAGGCATCGCGGGCAATTTTCCATGTTGGGCTTGAAGACTTTATTCCTTTATCCACTTCAGCATTCTTCTCCGCAAGTTGCAGTTCATCATTTCTGCGATGGCGAATCGCCTGAATACCCAAGTAGCCAAGGTAGGTGGCTCCGACAATTTGAATGATGTGCAAAGCGGCCGGTATCGATGCCAGGAAGGCACCTAGACCAAAAGCGACTGCGAGCATCCAAGTGCTGTGACCGAGGCTGTTAAACAACACCGTCAGCAATCCAGCCTTGCGACCGTGCGAAAGGGTACGGCCGATTATGAACATCACCGATGGGCCAGGAATTGCGACGAGAGTAAACGAAGTGGCTAGGAAAGCCAACAACAGCGGCGTGCTGGGAAACACTATGCCCACCCCAATAAGTTTCGAAGCAGAGCCGCAACCAGCGCCGCAGCGGCAACCGCAACGATAAATGGCGCCTTTCGCCAATACAAAACCGCCGCCACCAACACCGCCGGAAGGCGCGAATCCAAAGTCAAGTGTTGCCCAGCAGCAAAGGTCTGCACAGCAGTTAAAGCCGCGAGCAATGCCACTGTCAACTTGCCGGCAAAAACAACAACTTCTTCTTTTTCGGCAAATCGCTTCGGCAAGGCAAAGCCAAGAATCTTCCATGAGTAAACGGCAATCGAACCGGCAATAACGGCAATCCAGAAGTTATCCATGTTGATCACCCTGTAAATGCTTTCCAAATTGAGTGCGCTTGAGTAAGTAAATTGCAATCACGGCAATTGGTGCACCAACAATTACTGGAATGCCGCTCGGCAGTATTGGCACTAGAGCCAGCGTTAGAACCACAGCAATAATCGCGGTCAAATTCGCCTGTAAGTGCTTAAGTCTCGGCCAAACCAATCCGAGGAAAGCCGCAGCCGCAGCCGCATCGAGGCCCCACATCGCTGGATCAGACATAGCCGAGCCAAGCAATGCGCCGACCAACGTAAACGCATTCCAGAAAACAAATACGCTCGCACCGGTAAGCCAGAAACCGAGCTTCGAATTCTTAGGACTGTCCTGACTAGCAGAAACTGCATTTGATTCATCGATGGTTAGTTGTGCTGCAAGCAATTTGATAAGCCCGGTTAGGTGTAAAACGCTATTCAGGCGCAGGGCATAAAAGCCGTTGCGTATACCCAGTAGCCAAGCCGAAATGATTGCCGGTACTACTCCGATTGGTCCGCTTGCCGCGAGCACACCGATGACGGCAAACTGCGATCCGCCGCTAAACATCAAAAGAGAAAGAACCTGCGCCTGCCATACCGTAAGGCCAGCAGCGGTAGCTAGTGCGCCGAAAGAAATGCCGTAAAGACCAGTTGCCAAGCCCACGCCAATCGACATCGAAATGACCGAAGATCGGCCTGGCTGCTTTGACATTCTTCCAGCCTAAGCGGTCTTTGCCACCAAATATCGCTTGCGCAACAGCACCAAAATGGTTGCCGTCGCCGCTAAACACAGCACGCCAGCCGTCATCCAAGCAATAAAGTACGAGCCATCCACCACGCGAATCCAGCCGGCGAATGATGCGGCAATTGCAGCACCAACCATGTGCGCGCTGAAAACCCAGCCGTAAATTACCGCTGAAACTTCCAAGCCAAAGTACCTGCGACAGAGTTCAACAGTTGGCGGAACTGTGGCAATCCAATCGAGCCCATAAAAGACTACGAAGAAAAGCAGTGGTGGATGCACCTCCGGTGCCAAAACAAATGGCACGGTGAACAATGATATTCCACGAACACCGTAATAAATCGCCAGCAACACGATTGGGTTGTAACGGTCGGTCAACCAACCTGAAGCAATGGTCCCGATGATGTCAAAGATCCCTACCACCGCAAGCAAACTAGACGCGGTGGTCAATCCCATTCCATGATCGTGTGCCGCTGGAATGAAGTGTGCGCCAATCAATCCGTTGGTGGTCCAACCACAAACAAAAAAGGTACCTGCCAATGCCCAAAAAGGGAAAGTCTTTGAGTACTTGAATAACGCCTGGAAATTTCCTCGCATAGTCATTGGCGCCTTTTGAGCAACCGCAATAGGCGCTGTCGCACCGAATGGAAGTTGTCCAACAATTTCTGGGCGCTCACGGAAAAACAGACCAAACAGAGCAGCAACCAACAACGCAAAACCAGCGATTACAAAAACCGCAACTCGCCAACCGGAACTTTCTACCAGATTCGAAACCAATGGCAAGAACACCAGTGATCCAGTGGCATAAGCTGCCGAGAATATTCCAGTGACTAGACCGCGACCCTTTACGAACCAACGACTGGCAACCATAGCTCCACCAACCAGAGCCAACGCCCCAGTAGCAATACCAACCAAGAAACCCCAAAGCGCAACCAGCTGCCAAACCTCGGTCATGAACACGGTCAGGCCACTACCCGCAGCCACCAAAGCCAACGCCAAGGTGCCAACCTTACGGATTGAGTATTTGGCCATGAACGTAGCAGCAAATGGTGCGGTGAGGCCATACACCAATAGGTTTACCGACATCGCCAGCGAAGTGTCTGCGCGTGACCAATCGAACTCCCGCTCAAATGGCTGGAAAAGTATCGATGTGGTTGATCTGAAGGCAGCTGCTCCCAAAAGCGCCAAGAACGTAACAAATGCAACGAGGATAGCCCAACCGAACTTTGCTTTAGCCATTAGTGAATTTCACAGAATTCATCCACTGCCTTGCTAGGGCCTGCCACAATCAACCAGTCACCTTCGGAAATAATGGTGTCTGGAGTTGCTGCTTCATAAGTTGAATTTCCATGGCTGGTGGCAACAACTAATACGCCAAACTTTGCGCGAAAACCAAGTTGAGTAAGCGACTTACCAGCGAAACTTTTTGCGGCAGCAGTTTTCGCCATCACAAAACCTTGATCAATTTCTACGTAATCAAGCTGCTCGCCACCGACCTGATGAGCAATTCTCTTACCCATGTCATCCTCAGGAAATACCACGTGTTGTATTCCAAGCTGTCGAAGGATTCTTCCGTGAGCATCCGAATTAGCCTTAGCCCAAACCTCTTTAACCCCAAGATCCAGAAGAAGCGATGCTGTCAAAATACTTGATTCGACTTGACTTCCGATTGATACCACCACTCGGTGAAAATTTTGAATATTAAGTTCGCGCAGTGCCTCCACTGAAGTGGAATCGGCTTGAATAGTTTGGGTTAGCTGATCAGACATTTGCTGAACGACATCTTCGTTGGTGTCGATACCGAGTACGTCGTGTCCAGTGGCAATCAACTCGCGGGCAATTGCCCTTCCAAATCGCCCAAGTCCAATAACTGCGATCTGGTGCGTTTCAGATTTTGAATTTTTCTTGATGCTAGCCAATGGTCGGCCTTTCTTTTGGATACTGCGTGTAACCCTTACCAATTTTGACAGCAAGCGAACTTGCCACAAGTGTCGGCCCCACCCTGCCTAAAAACATGAGCAAGATGATTATTATTTCTGCAAATTGGGGAAGATTGGCGGTAATTCCTGTGGATAGCCCCGCCGTGCCAAGAGCGGAAGAAACTTCAAAAAGAATTTGATCAGTGGTGAAATCGGTCGACAGTTGAAGTAATAAGGTTGCGGCAATCAGCAGAAAACCATAAAGAAATAGCAGCGTGATTGCTTCTCTGTGTATAGACCTCGGTAGCCGACGTTTGCCAATGTTAACAGCGCGAGAATTTCGAATTTCGCTAAAAACAATAAATATAAGTACTGCCATTGTTCCGATTTTGATACCACCCGAGGTACCACCACTGCCACCCCCAATAAACATCAAGATATCCATCCCTAACCAGCTCTCATGCGTAAGAGATGCTATGTCTATGGCATTGAAGCCAGCCGTTCTTGGCATAACCGAGAGAACAAACGCGTTCAGCAACTTTTGCCAAATTGGCATTGAACCTATGCTGTTTGGGTTGCTCCACTCGAGTACGGCAAAAAATATAAATCCACCAATTAGCAAAATTGCACTACCAAAAATAACTATTCGAGACGTCAAACTCCATCGTGTTAGAAAAATACGATCGGCGCCTAATGGTTTCGATTTTGCCTTTCGAACCAAATGCCTACCAATTTCCAACAAAACTGGGAAACCAAGTGAACCAAGAATTATCTCTCCACAGAGTGTGAGAAGCACAAGAGCATCCGAATTAAAACGAACCAAGTTATCCGAATACAAACTAAACCCGGCATTATTAAAAGCTGATACAGAATGAAATAACGCGTGCCAAAATGCGTCCGGAAATCCGTAACCGTAATTTGAAACAAATCTCACCATCAAGATGGTTGTTCCAATCGTCTCGATAAGGAAACCGACCACGGCAATGCGAATCAGTAGTGTCTTGATGTCTCCAGATTTAAGCGCCCTGTGTTCTTCAGAGGAGTAGCTCGTAGCCCTCATGCTTAGTCGATTTACCACTAAAAGCGCCAGTAGTCCGGTGAATGCCATGATTCCGAACCCGCCGACTTTTATGAGTGCCAAAATTACAAAGTGCCCAATGGGGGTCCAAAAAGTTTCAGTGTCTACCACAGCTAACCCGGTAACACAGAGTGCTGAAACCGTTGTAAATAGCTGATCTAGACCCATTCCAAATTTGCCGTCACTTCGAGCAATTGGTAAAGATAGAAGGCTCGTTCCCAAGAGAATGATCAGCCCAAAGGAAAGAGTGATGGCCTGAGCGGGGCGCATAACCCGTGCCCTATTGACACCCATGTCTCCTCCTTGCGTTATTCGAGCCACCTGTGGGAATTGAACCCACGACCTGCTCTTTACGAGGGAGCTGCTCTACCAACTGAGCTAAGGCGGCGTTACCTCCACCTATTTTGTCAGAACTAGCCCAGATGAGCCTTCTTAGCCAAGTTGGCAATGTGATTCTCAACAATTGCCGTAATTAAGGTAATTGTTATCGCGAGTGAAGTCGTGAAGACGATGAAGTAATCCTTGGTCAGGAAGGCATAAGTTAACCAGCACATCGTTGATGCCAGGGTGATCAACAGTGACGAAATCGATACGGCGCTAACCATGGCAGTGTGGCGATTCAACCAACTCTTTATCAGTTGCGGCACGCGGTTTGCGGTGAGGGCAGCCAAGATTACGCTCGCAACAATCGCCGGCACTATGGTCACTAAATATCCCCAGGCCAATCCGCCGAGCAAAATGAGAATCCAGTTCTTTACTGAATTACCTTTGAAGGCTGTCACCACGAGTGCAGTGGTGATGAAGGTTAAGGCGTTAGTTGACCAAATAGCAATGCTGTCTTGCATAAAGCCATATGCCGTGTAAGCACTGAATGTGAAGAGCATCAGAATCCAAGGGCTCAAGGCCAATCCTTCGGTCTTCCCCAGCTTGCGAATGCGAAGTGTCTGAGGCAAGCCCGTTGCAATCATGATTATTCCGCCAGCAAAACCAAAACCCTGACCGATCAACTCAAGCATGTGTTTTTCCTTTTTTCTTGTAGAGCCACAATGACGTCACAGTTAGAGCCATTGGAATTGCGATGTAAATAGCCAGCCCAACCGATGAAGTTCCTATGACGTGTGAAACCAATGCCATTGAAACAAATCCCGCCGCCTGTCCAATGAAACCTGACAAGCCTGCCGCAGCTCCCGCATTGCGCTTGTGATTAACCAGGGCAAGATGAAGTGCGTTTGGCCCAAAGAATCCTATTGAACCGGTCATCAAGAAAAGCCCAATTGCGAAGAGCCAGAAGCTGGTTTGCAGAGCAGCGGAAGCAAGCAAAATCACAGCACAGGCGATGCCAATCCAAACACCGATTCGATAAACAGCATCAAATTCCAACTTTCCCAGAAGTTTTGTGTTGATGCTCCTAAATAAAACGAGTGCAAGTCCGTTTACCGCCATAAAAATACCGAAGCCAAACGGAGTTAATCCAAAGTCTCCCTGCAGCGCAAAGGTTGCCGTTGAGAAATAGGCAAAAAGTGCAAAGCCCGTGAAGAAGCTAGCCAAGCCTGAGGCAATAAAAACTCGATCTCGGAAGATTGATCCCCAGCTGCCGAACATACTCCCAAATGAGAGTTTCACTTTGTGGTGGTCGGCGAGTGAGTCTTGCACAGCAAAGTAAGCCCAAACTAAGAGTCCAATTCCAAGCAGAGTCAAAAATATGAAGATGGCACGCCAGTCGGAGGCCACAATGATGAAAGCTCCAACCAGAGGAGCCAAAATTGGGGCGATGCTCTTAATCAAGAGCAAAACCGAATATGCGCGGGCCGAGTCCTTTCCATCGGTGTGATCTCTGACCATCGCCTGAGAAACACTAATCAGCGCACCGCCGGCAAGTCCTTGGAGTATACGCAGCACAATTACCAGTTCAATCGACTGTGCCGAGAAAATGAAAAACGAGGCGACAACGTAAAGTGCCAAAGAAAACAGAATCGGCTTGCGGCGACCAATCGCGTCACTAACCGATCCGGCGAACATCATGCCAGCGGTCATACCCAAGAGGTTGCCAATAATGGTCCACTGCGTGCCTGCTGTGTTAGTCCCCAAGTCTGTCGACATTTGTGGCAGAGCTGCTAAGTAAGCATCGTAAGTAAACGGCCCAATCATATTGAGCGCGCCTAAAAGCCAAAGAGTACGTTTTTTCATGTAGGCCTGCAGTCTAACCGCAAGCAAAAAAGTTGCCCCGACCTCACGGCCGGGGCAACTTCCGTGTCAAAACCTAGTGCTGAACGGCTTTGCCGATTGCAGCTCCGGTTAGTGAACGAACTTCGAGCTCTGCATACTTTGCAGTGTTCTTTTCGTTCGAGGTGATTGTTCCAAGCCAGCCCATTAGGAATCCGAATGGAATCGAAACTAGACCTGGGTTTTGGAGTGGGAACCAAGCAAAGTGTGCGTCCTTGAATAGCGGCGCAGCTGCGAGGTTTGGAAGTAGCGGCATTGAAACGATTGGTGAGAACACCAACAGGATTACAGCTGCAGCTAGTCCACCGTAGATTGCCCATACGGCACCACGGGTGTTGAACTTCTTCCAGAACAAGGTGTAGAGCACGGCAGGCAGGTTACCCGAAGCAGCAATAGCGAATGCGATGGATACCAAGAACGCAACGTTCAGGGTTTGTACCGCAATTGCCAAGAAGATCGCGACTACACCGATTGCTACTGCAGCAATCTTTGCAACCTTAACTTCTTGCTCAGGTGTTGCCTTGCCACGCTTGATCACGTTTGCGTATAGGTCGTGAGCGAACGATGACGATGACGCCAAAGTAAGACCAGCAACCACCGCAAGGATTGTTGCGAACGCAATTGCACCGATGATGGCAAGCATGATTGCTCCGCCGGTTGTGCCTTCTCCGCCACCGAGGAACTGAGCTAGCTGAGGAGCAGCTACGTTTCCTGATGGGTCGATTGGTACAAGCAACTTCTTAGCGTCAGCAGAGAGGTCCTTTAGGTGATCCAATGTGAAACCGGTGGTTCCACCATCCATGATGACTGCGCCTGTCTTGTCGACAAGTAGGCCATCGGCGTTGGTGGTGTAACCGCGGAACAGAACTGTTCGGCTAACCAGTGCAGCAGCACCGAAACCAAGAGCAATGGTCATTAGGTAGAACACACCAATGTTTCCGATTGCCCAGTTCACACTCTTACGAGCCTGCTTGGCGGTTGGCACAGTGTAGAAACGAATCAGGATGTGAGGCAAACCTGCGGTACCAAGCACCAAAGCAAGACCTAGCGAAATCAAGTCAAGTTTGCTGGCAAGGGTTGCCGCTGGGTCAATGAGACCAGTGGTTGCATCCATCATGTCTTTACCGAACTTCAAACCTGGCGATAGGAATGCTTCCTTCTTTCCAGAATTCTCACTCGCAGCTCCGAGTAGGTCTGAGATGTTGAAGTTGAACTTCCACAAGACCAAAACGGTAAGTAGCGTTGCACCAATCATGAGCAAGAACGCCTTCACGATCTGCACGTAGGTTGTGCCCTTCATGCCACCGATGGTCACATAAACGATCATCAGGATACCCACACCGGCGATGATGAAGTTCTTCATGCCAGGGTCGGTGATTCCAAGCAATAGTGAAACTAGAGCTCCAGCACCAACCATCTGCGCCAAAAGGTAGAAGATCGAAACGACCACGGTTGAAGTAGCAGCCGCAGTACGTACTGGGCGCTGCTTCATTCGGAATGCCACGACGTCACCCATGGTGAATCGACCCGAGTTACGCAGTGGTTCGGCTACAAGTAGCAGCGCAACCAACCAGGCAACCAAGAATCCGATTGAGTAAAGGAATCCGTCGTAACCAAAGAGTGCGATAGTCCCAGCGATACCGAGGAACGATGCAGCTGACATGTAGTCACCGGCAATAGCAAGACCGTTCTGGAAACCAGAGAAGTTTGCACCACCGTCGTAGAAGTCCGAAGCCTTCTTTGTTGAGCGTCCTGCGCGGTAAACAATCACCAAGGTGACTGCCACGAATGTCAGGAAGAGAACACTAGATAAAGTTTTTGCGTCCATTAGTGTCCCAGCGCTTTCTCAACTTCGTGCTTGATCTCGTCAGAAGGTGCATCAAGTTTGTGACTTGAGTGACGCTCGTAAAGCCAAGCGATAAGGAATGTAGTTACGAACTGCAAAACACCGAGCACGAATGCAATGTTGATGTGACCGACCACTGGTGTGGCCACCCACTCACGTGCGAATGCAGATAGAACTACGTAAAGGAAATACCAAACTAAAAACGCAACAGTCAGAGGAAATGCAAACCCTCGGTAACTCTTGCGGAGGTTCTGGAATTTAGTACTAGCCTGAGTGGCTTCCCAAACCCCGTGTTGCTGTTCAGACATACAACTCCGATATTTGAAAGAGACCGATGGCCCCGTTGCCATCGACCCGAGGGATTACCCCCTTGGCCTCAGACTAGACCCGAAATACTCTTGGCATCAAATCCAGCTGCGGAGTGTTCGGATAGCCGATGTTTTCAGCAGTTTGGGTCTGTCTCCGGCACAATTCCGCGGATTAGATAATCATCGACGGCTGATACTACGCACTGGTTTGAACGGCCATAGGCGGTATGACCTTCCCCGTTAAACGTAATCAAATGCCCGTTTGCCAGGATTTTGTTAGCAAGATTTTGTGACTGCCAGTACGGAGTAGCTGGGTCACCAGTGGTGCCAACCACAACAATTGGTGCCGAACCCTCGGCAGCATAACTCTCCGGTTTCTTCGCGATCGGATATGGCCATTGATCACATCCGGCCGCACCATTTTGCCAATAGCGCCCGAGGAATGGGCTCGCCGCAAGTACTTTTGCATTTTGCGCAGCCATAGCTTCTTCAGATGAATCCGCGCGGGAGTCGAGGCAACTAACAGCAATGTTCGCTTCGAAAGTATTGCTCGCATAACTGCCATCATCGTTGCGATCGTTATAGAAATCGGCAAGGCGTAAGAACATAGTGCCATCACCCTTGAATGCACCTTCAAAGGCTTGGTCCAAATATTGCCAATACTCGTCGCTGTACAGCGTCATGATCAAACC
>JBFYJA010000104.1:0-3770 GCA_041311675.1 Micrococcales bacterium
GGCAGAACGGACAGTCCTCGCCCCACCAAGTGAATACGCAGCCTCGGTCACCTTCAAACAGAAGGCGCCTTATGTGGTGATCCCGAATTCTGTCCTCAGTATGCACCCTGGGGTGCCAAAAATTACGGCGAAAAATGAAGGACCAGCGTTTGTCGCCAGTGGGCGAGAGTCGGACATCGTCGCTTTCGTTGGAAAATCACCAAGTCTGGTAATTGGAACTGACAAGAAAACTAAGCAACTAACCAATTCCTTCACTCCCGGCTATGAGGCCTCGGTCAATCCAACGAACTCCGATTTATGGCGCGGAGAAAAGTCAGCACCGCAGTCTGCAAGTTTGGTGACCGCCGTGTCTCACGAAGGAGCTGCATTGGTTGCCAGTGATGGTGTTGCGGCTGCTCCAACCACAATTGAAATCCTTTGGACCGTGCCATTGGATTTCACTGTCGCAACCGTCTTGATTTGGATTGGCCTAGTGCTTCTGCTTATTGCAGCAATCCTGACCTTTCTCACATATCGACGGATGCGAATCAATCGAGGCCCGAGACGTAAAACACCGAAGGCACCTAAGCCGCCAAAGTATCGATACCGCAGTACCGTTATGGCTCCGAAACGTGGCCGCCGTTCAGCTCGCGGATTTATAGCAATTACATCAACCGGATTGACTCTCTCGCTGCTCACCGGATGTACGTCCGCGACTACCTCGGCGTCTCCGACACCAACATCAACCTCCACACTGGTAGACCAGGTGTCACTACTTGGATCGCAAATAAACCGAATTATTAGCGATGTAGCAATTGTGGTTAACGACGCAGATACTGCGAATGACAAGCGAATCCTGGTGGAGCGATTCACCGGTCCAGCACTTCAGGTGCGAGACATTAACTACCAATTACGCATAAAGAACAAGCGCATCGCTGCGCTTCCTCCGATTGTTGGTAAACCAATCAAGTTCAGTTTGCCTGCCGCCACTGCGGCGTGGCCTCGCCAGCTCATGGTGGTTACTGATCAGGATGGTGAAGCGGCCCTCCCGCAGATGCTGGTGCTTCAACAGGATGATCCGCGCAGCAATTACAAAGTTTGGTTTACTTCACGCCTTATGCCTGGCGCAAAAATTCCAGCTGTTCCGTCTGCAGAAATCGGGGCTATTCCGGTGGATTCTGGGTCACTGTTCCTCAAGGTGCAGCCGAAGAATATTCCAACCACTTTCGGTGATGTACTAAACCGTGGTGCCGCCAGTCTCAGCGCCCCTTTGTTCGACCTAGAGAACGAGTTTTATAAGCAGGTAAGCCAAGCGCAAAAGACTCAGGCCACTCAGCTGAACACTGCCAACATCTCCTACACGCACAAGCTCGGTGACAATAACGTCGTTTCACTGGCTACCAGCAATGGCGGGGCACTGGTTGCTGTTTACCAGACTGACGTTTACACGATCAAGCCGAAGAAGGCGAACAGCGCAGTTGGGGTTAGTGGGCAGGAAGCAATTTTGCTAGGAGCCAACGGTTCGACTCGAGGAGTGCAGTCCACCTACGGTGACATGCTTTTCTTCTACGTGCCGCCGGTCGACGAAAAGTCGAAAATCAAACTGATTGGTGCCACCCAAGGCTTGATTAGCGTTCGGAGTCTTTGATGGCTGAGGACTTGAATTCACGCTTACGTGGCGCAATGGACCTTTCTGCGCTGACCAAGAAAGACGAAGTCGCATCGACCATGGATTCACCAGTATCGCTTGAGCTGCCTTCGCTAGTTGCAGAAATTACCGAAGCCAATCTGCGTACTTATCTAGAAATTTCCGTCCGGGTTCCATTGGTCATTGATTTCTATTCAGGCCAGGATGACAGCGTTGCTCTGAGTGAAAAGTTGAGCAAACTTGCTACTGAAGCTAATGGAGCCTTCTTGCTGGGTCGTATTGATGTCCAAGCTCACGCGCGGGTTGCCGAGGCTTTTTCCGTGCAGCAAGCTGGCACGGTAATCGCAGTGCTGAAGGGACAGCCGTTCCCGCTTTTCAACGGGAACGTTGAACTGGAACAGATCACCGTGGTGATAAACAAACTTCTTGAGGTTGCCGCGGGTAACGGAGTAACCGAGCGGATCACTGTAAACGAAAGTGCACAGGCCGTAAGCACGGCACCGCGTCTACCTAAGCATCACCAAGAGGCAGCTGATGCACTCAACGCCGGAGAAAATCAAAAGGCGCTTGAGCAGTATCAGCAGATTCTGCGAGAGAGCCCCGCTGATCAATTAGCAGCCGCCGGTTTAGCTCAAACTGAGCTTCTTCTTCGCGTCGATGGTCTGGACTTTGAAAAAGTCCTAGACAACTCACCTCAAAACTTTGAAGAGCTTATGGTTTTTGCAGATGCGCTAATTGCGATTGGTGATTTCGCCGTCGGATTCGATGCGTTGCTAACCAATTTCCAAGATGTCTCAAAAGAAGAACAGCAGCAAATGAAAGATCGCTTGCTCAAGTACTTTGAGATTGTTGGCAAAACTGACTCTGCGGTAGTCGCGGCACGTGCTCGACTTACCTCAATGCTTTTCTAGTACTACTTAGCTGGCTTGAACCAAACTGCGCCAAGCGGCGGAATCGTAATTTTTGCAGAGTGCGGTTGACCATGTGTGCCTTCACCGTCAGCGGTGATGCTGCCCATATTGCCAACACCCGAGCCGCCAAATTCTTGAGCATCGGTATTCAGAATCTCAGTCCATTCGCCCTTCTTTGGAAGGCCAAGATTCCAAGCGTGGTGAGGGTGCCCGGCAAAGTTAATCGCTACCGCAATCGGATTGCCCTTTTCATCCCAGCGAATAAAGGTGAGCACGTTTGCATCCGCTGCTCCGCCATCGATCCAGGTGAATCCGCGGTGGTCATGGTCTAGTTCCCACATAGCTGGATTCTCAAGGTACAAGCGATTTAGCGTGCTCACTAGGTTGCTTAACGCCTGGTGTGATGGCTGTTCTAGGATCCACCACTCAAGTCCGTGTTCTTGGTTCCACTCAGACTGCTGGCCAAATTCACTTCCCATAAACAACAACTGCTTGCCAGGGTGTGACCACATAAAGGTCAAGTAAGCACGTACGTTCGCTAGCTGCTGCCAACGGTCACCGGGCATCTTGCTGAGTAGAGAGCCCTTGCCGTGAACGACCTCATCGTGGCTGATTGGCAGGATGAACTTCTCGTCGTAGGCGTACAGCATAGAGAAGGTCAATTCGCCGTGGTGGTACTTGCGGTGAGCAGGGTCTTTCTCGATGTAACGAAGGGTGTCATTCATCCAGCCCATGTTCCACTTGAAGCCGTAACCTAGGCCACCGCCATCGGTAGGAGAGCTGACTCCGCTCCAACTGGTTGACTCTTCGGCAATCATCATCACGCCTGGGTTGCGACGGTAAGCAGTGGCGTTGGCTTCCTGCATAAACGCAATTGCATCGAGATTTTCGCGTCCACCATGAATGTTCGGCAGCCAGTTATCGCCTTCGCGAGAGTAGTCCAAGTAGAGCATTGATGCCACAGCGTCAACGCGTAGTCCATCGAAGTGAAATTCTTCGAGCCAGTAAAGTGCATTGGCAACCAAGAAGTTTTTTACTTCCTTGCGACCGAAATCAAAAATGTAGGTACCCCAGTCTGGGTGTTCGCCACGACGCGGATCTGCGTGCTCATAAAGCGGTTCGCCATCGAATCGAGCAAGCGCCCAGTCATCCTTAGGGAAGTGCGCAGGGACCCAGTCCATGATTACGCCGATGTCAGCTTTGTGCAGTTGCTCAATCAGATACTTCAAGTC
>JBFYJA010000105.1:0-3692 GCA_041311675.1 Micrococcales bacterium
GTAAATCTCTTGGCATTCTGGGCAAACCGGGAACTTCTTAGGGTCACGATTTGGCACCCAAACTTTGCCACAGAGAGCAATCACCGGAGTGCCAAGCACCGCAGATTCAACAATCTTTTCCTTGCGAACGTAGTGCGAGAATCGCTCGTGATCGCCAGGTTCAAGATTTTGAACCTGTTCTTCAATGAGCGTGGTGTTTCCACCAAGTACTTCTGGATTATTCATCGACACTTACTTTAGCCCCGCGGCATCGCCTAAGGTCACCTGAAAAGTAGTGTTCTTACCGTCGCGCACAACTTCTACCGTGGTTTTGGCTCCAGCTGGAAGTTGTCGAACCGCGGCCATTAGCTCACTTGCCGAATTGATGCTCTGGTCGCCAAGCTTGACGATTACGTCTCCCGCCTTAACCCCACCTTTTTCAGCAGCACCACCCGCTGTAACTTCTTGAACTTTAGCTCCGGTAGTGAAGCTTGCGGCATTGTTCGATTTAGTGGCATCGACTACCCCAGCGCCAAGCAATCCGTGACTTGCGCTTCCGGTTTTCATGATTTCTGTTGCAATTCGCTTCGCTACGTTTGAAGGAATGGCAAAGCCAACGCCAATGCTTCCAGACCCTGCAGAACCAGCGCTTGCAATAGCAACGTTTACTCCGATTAGTTCGCCGCGCTCGTTTACCAATGCTCCGCCCGAGTTACCTGGGTTGATCGCAGCATCAGTCTGAATCACGTCGAGGTTTACCGCTGGCTTGCCGCTGTTGTTGTTCCAGAATTGCAAGCCGCCACCAGATGAGTTGTCAGGTGCTGCCGCCGAAGAAACTTGGATGGTTCGGTTTAGTGCAGAGACGATTCCCTTAGTAACGGTGTTACTCAAACCAAGTGGTGCACCGATCGCTACCACGTTGTCGCCAACATTTACTTTGTCACTGTTGGCAAAAGTGATTGGACGGAATTGAGTGGTTGCGTCAATCTTGATCACGGCAAGGTCGTTGGTTGGATCTGTGCCAATCAACTTGGCATCGTAAACGTGACCATCAAAAGTTTTAACTTCAATTTTTGGACTCGCTGTAGCTCCGTCGAGCGTTACCACGTGAGTATTGGTCAGAATGTAGCCATCAGCGGTTAGGAATTCACCTGAGCCATTGCCGCCACTTGAGCCGCTAGAAACTGAAATTGTCACTACCGAAGGTTGTGCGGTTGAAGCTGCCCCAGTTACCCAGGTGACACTGTCGGCATTGTTGACCACGACCGGAGCCGGAGTTTGAATCAGGTAATAGGCGCCAACGCCAACAGCCGCACCGACCGCTCCACCGAAAATGGCACCAACCGCAATTGCTGCTGTGCCAGTTAGAAATGACACTCGCTTATTCAATCGCTGACGCAGGCTCATCTTTGGGGCTGGTGCCTGTACTGCATCAAAAATGAACTGTGAAGTGCTGTCATTCATTGGGATTTAGACCTTTCGTGCTGTCTTGTGACGAAAGAATTACAAGAAAGCCTGACAAGTCTATGAAAGCAATCTGAAAGTTATCTCAAAATCAGCAGCGATAGCTACTAGGGTGGTCCCGGCAGTTTGCCGATACTAAAAGCGGTGGTGGTGCAACCGTCACCTGAGCCACTGCTGAGCCAACCACTTGCACCGAGGCCGAAGCCGAACTGGTAATAGTTCCGGCGTCTATCCAACCGGCACCAACCGAGTAGGTCACCGCATAGGTTGCTGTCAAACCAACCCCGTGACTCCCCTCGGTTTGCCAGCTGGTCGCAAAACTACTTCCGGCCCCACCACCAGAATTCCAGTCGAAACTCACCAGAGTAAAACTTACGGTCGCTGGTTTACCAAGGACGGTTCCATGCTTTTTGTGACTCGATGCAATTGCAGAAAAGAAAAATGCCTGTCCCACACCACCAACACTTGGACTCGCGTTGATGCCAATAGGATCCGGAGTAAATGCCGCTTGATCACTGAGATTGGAATTGATGGCAGTGGTTGTGACTGTAGTTTTTGTGGCCACCTTTGAAGCCGGCGCGACAATCACCACGCTGCAACCCGGTAGGTGAAGTCCATAAGCGGCCGCGGCATTAGGCACCTTGACAATGCATGGCGGTGGCGGAGCAACTTTGACAGGTGAAACAACTTTTTTGACAGTGGTTACTTTGGCCGTGCTTTTAGTGAAGGTAGTTCCGGTAGATGCGCAAACAACTACTTCGCCGTTGGTAATCGTTGAACCAACTTTGACGCTACCGCTGGTTTTTGACGAAGTGCATGCCGCATGTGCCGAGACCGGCGCTAGCAACTGTACAACGATGATAATTACGCTGGTGACAAGTGCTTTCATGCCGCCAAATTAGTTGCTTTCAAGATTGCAAGTTTTAATTATGCACAGTTTTGCGCAGAAACTTTGCAGTTAATATCGCGGCTAAAAGCAAAATTGCCGCAGTCACCAGATAGTCATTCCGCAATCCAACCAAGAACACAGCGCTGATGTTTGCTACGGATCCAAAAATTGCTACACCGAGTGATCCCCCCAATTGACGGAAGGTATTTAGCACGCCGCTGGCAGTCCCAGCCAGATTCAGTGGAGCAGCTTCGAGAATCAAAGCAGCGATGGCGGGCACTGTGAATGCTCCACCATTACCTACGAAAATCATGCAGATTGATATAGCAATCACCGGCACATCAGACGGCAGAAGTGCGATTAGTAGGAGTCCAAAAGACATTGAAGAAAGACCGATCAAAATCGGAACGTGCTGGCCAAAACGCTGTGACACTCTAGCCACAAAGGTGTTTGTAAAGGGTGTCGTGGCGGCCATCGGCAGGAATAAAAGGCCGGTTATTAATGGAGATAACCCACGTTCCTGCTGAAAGTAGAGACCCTGCATGAATACCAAGCCATAAAACGCTGACATTGTTACTAGCGCCACTGAGAGCGCAGTAGATAAAGAACGAGATTTGAAGAGTTCAAGTGGCAACATCGGATTCTTACTTTTTGACTGAATTCTTACAAAGACCCCCAAAACGAGAATTGCAAAGAGAAACATTCCCAAAATAAATGGACTTGTGTAACCATATTTGCCGCCTTCAATACAGGCAAAGGTAAGCGAACCGATACCAATCACAGCCACGATTTGACCAGGAATATCGAATCTGACAGCTTTTCGCGGCGACTCAGAAACCTTGCGAAGAACTAGTAATGAGGCAATACCCACAGGCAAGTTAACAAAGAAAATCAACCGCCACTCCATGGGCGCAAGTAGACCACCGAGAATTGGCCCGGCAGCTGCAGCTGCAGCGCCACCCACTGCCCAGAATCCAATTGCACGCGCCCGCGACTTGGATTCGTCAAATGCCTCACGAATCAGTGAAAGCGAAGTCGGGGTGACTAGTGCTGCACCAATACCTTGAACCAAGCGAAAAATTATCAAAAGTTCCATACTCGGAGCTATCCCACAGGCAATTGATGCCAGAACAAAAATAATTACTCCATTGCGATTTGCTGCTCGACTACCAATTCGATCTGCGATGGAGCCACCGAAAAGTAGCAGCATTGAAAACATAAGTGTGTATCCGCTGACAACCCACTGAAGCTGAGAAAGATTCCCGTCAAGACTTTTTTGAATTAGAGGAAGTGCAACATTTGCAATTTGCGCATCAAGCGCAACAACTGCAAAACCTAACATCGAAGAAATCAATGCCGC
>JBFYJA010000106.1:0-3685 GCA_041311675.1 Micrococcales bacterium
GAGGGTGCAACCGATGGTGGCTCCGACGGTGTTGCAGGCACCGAACGCACTCGATTCAGCTTCCCTCGTCAAAGCCGCGACCGACACCTTTGTTTGAGTGATTTCGTGCGAAACAAGGAAGTCGGCCAGGTAGATGTCATTCCATTCCAGCTTGTCACCATGGGATCAAAAATTGCCGAAGAAGCAAACCGCCTTTACAAGAACAATCAATACCGCGACTATTTAGAACTTCATGGTCTTAGCGTTCAGCTAACTGAAGCACTAGCCGAATTTTGGCACTCGCGCGTTCGTGAAGAGCTCGGTTTCGCTGCGCAAGATCCAAACGATGTTGAAGGGCTTTTCAAGCTTGAATACCGTGGCGCTCGGTACAGTTTTGGCTATCCAGCATGCCCAAACCTCGAGGATCGCATCAAACTTGTCGAACTTCTTAAGCCAGAACAAATCGGCGTAGTGCTTTCTGAGGAGCTCCAGCTACACCCAGAACAATCAACCGATGCCATGGTGCTTCATCACCCAGAAGCGAAATACTTCAGCGTCTAATGAGCGAGACCCTATTCCAGGCGAAACTGGCAACTATCGCCAGGGATGCGTCGCAACGCCGAACAGTCATTGTTAATGGGACGGAAACCGTTTACTGGTTCTACCCGAAACGCAACCTGAAAAGTAAAACTAAGCGCTCGATTGTATTTATCCATGGTTACCGCGGAAATCATCACGGCTTAGAAGCTATCGCCGGCGCCATCGAGGATTTTGACATTTACATTCCTGACCTTCCGGGCTTTGGACAAAGCGCGGCGTTCCGCGTCGACCATTCTGTGGAGCATTACGCAAGCTGGCTTAATGGATTCATCCAGTCACTAAATTTCGGAAGCACGAAACCCCACCTACTTGGTCACTCATTTGGCAGCATCGTGGTTTCCGGTTACGCAGCCAAGTACAACGGAATTGCCACGCTAATTCTGGAGAACCCAGTGGCAAGCCCGGCCCTTAAAGGTCCTAAAGCAGCGATGACTGCCGTGGCTAAAGCGTTCTTCTGGCTCGCCGGAATATTTCCCGAGAATCTTGGAGATGCGATTCTCAAGAGCTGGCCAATGGTTCGCGGAATGAGCATCATTATGACCAAGTCACGAATCAAAGAGTTACGAGCCTGGGTGCACCGACAGCACGATGAGAACTTCAATGACTTTGCGAATAGGCGAGTGGCTTTGGAAGGTTACACGGCCTCGATATCCAATTGCGTTTCGGATTTCGTTCAAAACTTCAAAATGCCAGTACTGATGATGATCGGCGACAAGGACGACATAACATCTGTTACACAGCAACAAAAACTTTTCACCAAAATCCCGAGTGGCGACAAACACATCGAAATATTTGAAGGCGTTGGCCACCTGACCCACTATGAAATACCGACTCAAATTGGAAAAGCAATTTCTGATTGGTCTAAAGCACATGACTGAGACTATTTACTTTGATGCAAGATACATCAGAGTCGGCCATCACGATGGTATTTCCAGATTCTCTGCTGGGCTTTGCGCGGCGCTTGCCACTAAGGCTGATGTAACTGCAATCATCTCCGACGAACGCCAATTGGAAAAACTACCAAACGGCATTAAGCATGTAAAACTCAATGATCCGACAAAAGCTTTCGCCGAGCTCTTTATTGCACTTAAACTAAATCGCCTCGGCGCAAAGAAAGTTTTTTCTCCAATGCAAACCATGGGCAGTTGGTTTCGAAAATATAAATTGGTGCTCACGCTGCATGATTTGATTTACTACGCGCACCCAACGCCACCGCCAAGTTTTTCGTGGCCTATTCGACTCGGGTGGCGGCTCTTCCATCTGACATACATTCCGCAACGTTTCATGCTGAACGGAGCCGATTCCGTGGTTACCGTTTCTGAAACCACCAAGAAATTGATGCTCGAGAATCGACTCACCAAGCGAGCAATCGATGTGGTTTACAACGCCGGCTCCGGCGATACCTCAACTGAGCACGCCCAGGCGAATCGCAACCTCATATACATGGGTAGCTTCATGGATTACAAAAACGTAGAGTGTCTTATCGCCGGCATGGAAAACCTTCCAGATTTTCAACTTCATTTGCTCAGTCGAATCACTGAAGAGCGTCGCACCGAACTCGAGAATCTTTCAGGCGCAAGTTCGAAACGAGTGATTTTCCACAATGGGGTCAGTGACGAGGAGTATCACCAATTACTTTCAGGCGCATTCGCTCTAGTAAGTGCTTCTAAGGATGAGGGCTTTGGAATTCCGGTAATCGAAGCAATGGACCTGGGAACTCCCGCAGTGATTAGCGACATTGAGATCTTCAGGGAAGTCGGAGGATCGGCGGCGAGGTATTTTGATCCGACTGATCCGACTTCATTTGCTGCCAAGGTGCGATTACTCGAAGCTGATTGGTCGGACGCTAGTAGTGCCTCGAGATTACAAGCCAAGAAATTCAATTGGAAAGCATCCGCAGATGCTTTACTCAAGGTGTTGCAGAAGGTCTAGGAGAGCGCTTTCGGGTTATAGGACTCGATTTTCCATCCATTTTGGTCGTGCTTAATTAAAGTCATCGAAGTATTTTCGAAGCGTTGCCCCTCAAGTGGAAATTCTCCACGACTTACCATGCGCACTAACTTGCGTATCAATGCGCCGTGGCTAACTGCAAGCACCTTGGTGCCGCGGTACTGATTCAGAAAATGCTCCAGCAATTTGGTAGCGCGTTGTCTTAGTTCATCCAAGTTTTCGCCACCTGGCGGCATTCCGTCTGGATATTGAGCCTTCCATTCGCTGTGCGTCATACCTTCGGCATCACCAAAGGACCTTTCGAGCAAAAGCGGTTCAATTACTACTTCGGGAATCAAAATCTGGTTTGCGACAATTTGCGCGGTATCAACTGCGCGAGATAGCGGAGAACTTGCAATAAAGTTCCAATATCCCTGAGGAATGGCCTTAGCCGCAGACCTTGCCTGGGCAATACCGGTGGAATTTAATGGGATGTCGGTAATTCCTTGCAATCGGAAATCGATATTCCAATCGGTTTGACCATGGCGCAAAAGGCCAACAATAGTCTCAGTCAAAAAGTAGCCTCTCGAGAGCTAGTGAAGTATTCGCTTCTATCTTCGCAGATGCCAACTCATCGCCCTTGGTGGGTCCAAGGTTCACGATTACAACTGGTTTGTTTGTTTTTGCAGCACCGCGTACGAAGCGTAATCCTGAGTTGACGGTCAGCGAAGTGCCCGCAACCAATAACGCATCAGCTTGGTCAAGTTGTGAGGTTGCGAATTCAGCACGATCACTGGGCACATTCTCACCGAAAAAGACCACATCTGGTTTCAGTACTCCGCCACATTTTTGACACGGTGGAACCTTGAAGTTCGCTGTTGCTTCAATTTCGGCGTCGCCATCGGGCGTGAACTCAACATTGCTGTCTTTGTGGACCTCTGGATTAAGTAACTGCAGTAGTTGGTCCATTTGAATACGAGAAATAACCGATTTGCAGTTCATGCAAATCACACGGTCCAGGCGTCCGTGCAAATCCACTACATTCTTCGAACCAGCCGCTTGGTGTAAGCCATCAACGTTTTGAGTGATTAGGCATTGCAGGCTGCCCGCTCGCTCCGCCTTGGCCAATGCCAGATGCCCTCTGTTTGGGCGAGCGTCATTGATCCGACTCCAGCCA
>JBFYJA010000015.1:0-10911 GCA_041311675.1 Micrococcales bacterium
ATGCTAATCGTCACAGCAATTGCAAACCCGGAACCGCGTACTCGTTTGATTGATCGCTATCTTGCTGCAGCTTTCGACGCGGGACTCAAACCAATTCTGTGCATCACCAAAGTTGATTTAGCCGACCCTAAGAAATTCCTGGATAATTTTGATGGCTTGAGTATTCCTGTCATTCTTACTCGCAGCGATGAACCAAACCTGAAGGAACTACAAAGGGTTTTGGCAAATCAAATTACAGTCGCGGTTGGGCACTCGGGCGTAGGAAAATCTACGCTCGTAAATGCACTTGTCCCCGAAGCACTACGTGCCACCGGCGTGGTCAATGAAGTAACCGGCCGTGGCCGTCACACCTCAAGTTCGGCTCGCGCCATCAAACTTGAAAGCGAGTTCGGCTCGGGTTGGATCATTGATACTCCTGGCGTTCGATCTTTCGGACTAGGTCACGTCAACCCAGAAAATATTCTGAAATCATTCGAGGACTTGTTCGCAGTTATCGAAACTTGCCCACGAGACTGCAGCCACTCAGCGGATGCTCCGGATTGCGCTCTCGACGACGCAATCGAGGTTGGCAAAATCAGCGCGGGCCGAGTCGACTCCCTGCGCCGTCTCATGACATCGATTGCCTCTGCAGGTAAATTAGACGAATGACCTACAGCGCAGACCTAGCCCTCGCCCACGAGCTGGCCGATCTCGCCGACGAAATAACGTTGGATCGCTTCCGCGCTCAGGACCTAAAGATTGAAACCAAGCCTGACGCCTCACCCGTAACGGATGCCGACCAAGCTGCCGAGCGTGCTCTCAAGGCCCACCTAGTCAGCAAAGCCCCATCCGATGCCCTCATCGGAGAGGAATACGGCACCAGCGGCCAAGCCTCTCGCACCTGGATCATCGACCCAATCGATGGCACCGCAAACTTCATGCGAGGCGT
The DNA here is from genome assembly GCA_041311675.1 of Micrococcales bacterium. Classification (GTDB taxonomy): domain Bacteria; phylum Actinomycetota; class Actinomycetes; order Actinomycetales; family Microbacteriaceae; genus Rhodoluna. Next base: position 929 of record JBFYJA010000015.1, read on the forward strand.
GCCAGTCTGGGCAACTCTCATCGCCTTAGCTATTGATGGCAAACCAACCGTTAGCGTGGTGAGCGCACCAGCACTTGGTCGTCGCTGGTGGGCCGCGCCAAACGTCGGAGCTTGGACTCGCGATGTAAACGGCATCGAACGTGAAATCAAAGTTTCCGAAATCGCAGACAAAGCACACGCGAGCATCAGCTATAACAACCTAAAACTTTGGGATGAGTCGGGCAAACTTCCGCAGTTGATTGATTTCAGTCGTGAACTTTGGCGCACTCGCGCATACGGAGACTTCTACTCATACATGCTTCTTGCCGAAGGCAGTGTCGACATTGTTGCTGAACACGACCTCAAGATTTACGACATTGCAGCATTGGTTCCGGTAGTGGAACAAGCCGGTGGAAAACTCACCGCACTCGATGGGCCGCTTACCGCAGAGACTTCATCGGTGCTTGCCACTAACGGAAAACTGCACGCTGTCTCCACTGCAGCTTTCGCTTAGTTTTGCGGGAAGCCTAGGTTGATGCCGCCGTGGCTTGGATCAAGCCAACGCGATGTGATTGCCTTGCCACGAGTGAAGAAGTGCACTCCCTCTACACCGTGTGCCTTGGTGTCGCCAAAGGCTGAGTTCTTCCAACCACCAAATGAGTAGTAGGCCACCGGCACTGGGATTGGCACATTGATGCCGATCATTCCAACTTCGACTTCGTTTTGGAAACGTCGCGCAGCCCCACCATCATTGGTGAAGATGGCAGTGCCGTTACCGAAGGCACCCTTGTTGATTAGGTTTACGCCTTCTTCGTAAGTTTTCACGCGAACAATTGAAAGCACCGGGCCAAAGATTTCATCGGTGTAAACCTTGGACGTGGTTGGCACTCGGTCGAGCAGGGTCGGACCAAGCCAGAAACCATTTGAGTCGCCGTCAAACTCTTGCTTGCGCCCGTCGACCACGACCGACGCACCATCAGCGGCGGCGATGTCGATATATCCTGCAACGCGATCGCGGTGGTCCTTGGTGACCAGTGGTCCCATATCGCAGCCACGACGACCATCACCGGTGCGAAGCTTGCTCATGCGTTCAGTTAGCTTGCCTATCAAAGCGTCAGCCACTGGCTCAACCGCGACGATAACCGAGATTGCCATGCAGCGTTCACCCGCTGAACCGAATCCGGCGTTGATTGCAGAGTCGGCAACTAGGTCGAGATCTGCATCCGGCAGAACCAGCATGTGGTTCTTTGCTCCACCAAGAGCTTGAACTCGCTTACCGTGTGCTGCTCCGGTTTCGTAAACGTACTTGGCAATTGGCGTTGAACCAACAAAAGAAATTGCCTGAACGTCTGGGCTAGTTAGCAGCACATCAACAGCAACCTTGTCGCCGTTGACTACGTTGAACACGCCATCCGGCAGTCCAGCTTCCTTCCAAAGCGCAGCCAACCAAAGTGCGGCAGAAGGTGCTTTTTCTGAAGGCTTAAGAATTACGGTGTTACCGGCTGCGATTGCGATCGGGAAGAACCACATCGGCACCATAGCCGGAAAGTTGAACGGAGAAATAATTCCAACTACACCAAGTGCCTGGCGTGTGGAATAAACATCAACACCGGTCGATGCATTCTCGGTGTAAAAGCCTTTCAACAGATGAGGCATACCACAAGCAAACTCAACAACTTCTTGGCCGCGAGTAATCTCGCCAAGAGCATCCGATAAAACCTTGCCGTGTTCCGAGGTGATGATCTCGGCAAGTTCTCCCTTGCGGGCATTCAGCAACTCACGGAACTTAAAAATAACTTCCTGGCGTTTTGCCTGGGAAACGTTCTTCCAACTTTCGAATGCAATCTTGGCAGTCGAGATAGCCAGGCTGACCTCACCAGCACTAGCAATCGCAACCCGCTTAGTCTCAACGCCTAGGGCTGGGTCGTAGACAGGTGCAAAAGTGCCAGCTGGAGCCTCAAATAGCTTGCCGGCAATCCAGTGATGAACAATCGGAAGTGACATAACTACAGCCTAGACAGTAAACCTAAACCGTAAAGAAATGCCAGCCAAGCCACCACCAAACCACGACCACCGCCAAACGGGTGTTGCGGTGATGCATCATCCGATCGACGAGATCACCTAACGGAGCAATTTGCTCGGGACGGAATCTTCCCCAGAGCCAAAGCACCACTCCGCCAAGGATGGCCAAGGAATACTCAATAATTGGAATCATTTCTTCTTCCGCCAAATCCCCAACATGCCAACACCAATTAGCATCCACAGCACCAAGAAAATCGAACGACCATAAGGCGATTCCAGAATCGGATTCACAAGCACCGAGATGGTCGGAAAGCTCTTGTCATCCTTGTAAACGTTGGCCCAGATGTAGGCAAAAAGCTCACAGACAGCCATGGTGATAGCAATCGTTACCCAAAGACCTCGAGTTTTAGCCATCACGTTTGTGGCACTAGGTTTCGGCCCGTGATCGCGATAATACGTCAGCGCAATTGCTATCGGAGCCAATGCCAACAACAAAATGATGTCCTGCCAACCGCCACGGTCACTGAAGAATAAAACGGCAGCGGCAACGAGCATCACCCCAGAAACTAACCACTTATTCAGGTGCGGACGCTTAGGCATGTGCCAGGGAAAAGCTTTTTTCCAGTCGAGAATCAAAATTGCACAAGCTAAACCAAAGATTATTGCGTCGCCAAAAGCACCACGCAAAACGTGAAACAAAAACGTAGTTAGAAAAACCGGAAGCCAAGGATTCATCCCCGACATAAAGCTCTTAAAAGGCTTCACTTGCCGTCGATTTCATCGAGTCGAAGTCGAATAAGTTTCTTGATCAAAATCTTTGGCAGTGGCTTATCAATTGGAAACTGCAAACTCCCAGAAGACCACTTGTAATTGGTCAGTTCTTCCGGGATTTGTTTGAAAATCTGACCACTGTGTGGTGAGTAGTTGAGATGGTTCTTGAATGGCGCAACAGAAGCAAAAGACTTTCCGTTCAATAGGAATGTTGGCATCCCGTATTTGATTCCCTGCTCTGCATTCGGCACAATCTCTAAGATGCGCTTACGCATCTCCTCAAGAGTCGAACGCTTGGGTTCTTCAACAGAAGCAAAGATCTTGTCGATGTCTGACTTGGCCATAGGCCTAGCCTAACTAGCGAACTTGGTTCACCGTCACAATGACAGATGGGATGCCCGGAATGCTCACGCCGTTGCTCACTGGCAGCTTTCCTTCGATTACGGCTGCCGTGTCTGTGGTGTGCCAAGCCAAACGAATCTGATCTCCAGCTTGCACATCGACAAAGAAGTTCCAGGCAGCAACCAACTCAGTACTGTTGTTTCCCAAACCTACGTTGGTGTTGGTGTAGTCCAGGTTTGAAACTGTCCCGTTTTTCTTCTGCAACCAGATGCTGATGGTTGCGCCCGAACCGCCGGTCTTTTGAAGCTGCGCCGAGAACGCGATGTTGTAGGTTCCAGCGTTGTCGAACTTAATCCAAGAGCCCTTTGAGGTAGGAGTACTAGCGGTGCCATCATCTTTCACTGCTGAGACACCGTAGGCCGAACCGGTATAGCCGAGCAGCATGCCATCAACACCCGCTGACCCGACCTGAGTGTCCTGATCCCAGAATGAAGCGTAATAACCGCCAACTCCAATGTTGCAAACACCATCTGCGCCATTTGCACCCGGAGCACCTGAAGGGCCAGAGGGTCCCGCTGGACCTGAAGGACCAACCGCACCCGGTTCGCCCGAAGCACCTGGAGCTCCAGAAGCTCCGGTTGAACCAGTTGCTCCAGTGTCACCCTTTAGTCCCTGAGCACCAACCAAACTTTGCAAAAATTCGGCAACTGATTTGTTTGCGTTTGCAGAGTCACTTTGCTTCCAAAGTTCGTATGCGCTTAAACCATTGGTTCCGTTAGTTCCGTTTGCACCGGAAGATCCTGATGCGCCAACCAAACTGTTCAAGAAGTTTTGCAGCGTGCCATTTTGCCCGGTGCTCAACCAAAGTTCATAAGCGCTCAAACCGGCTACGCCATTAACGCCAGAATCACCAATCAAGCTGTTAAGGAACTCTGCAGAGTTTCCTTTATTTCCAGCATCAAGCCAAAGTTGATAGGCAGACTTGCCATCTTTGCCCATATAACCATTGGCGCCTTTTGTACCAACAAGTGAGTCTATAAAGGCAGACTCGTCGCCGTCGTTACCTTCTGAAAGCCAAACCTGATAAGCACTCACGCCATCAACGCCGTCCACTCCATAATTGAGTGATGTATTTGCCTGAAATGTACATTCAGGTAGCAAGCCACTAAAAAGCGTTGCGTTGGGAGTAAATAATCCAGCAATTGCAATAAGGACTGCCGCGATCGATAAAGCTAGAGCTGAACTGCCTTTTGCGGATATTTGATTGCGTCGAATTTGGCTTGCTGACTTGCCGAACATAAATCCCCCAATTTGTTGCGTAGCTTCAGCCTACGCTCGGGTATTGCGATTTTCTACCGTTACTGCACAACATCAAGCTTGGTAACTGAAGCTGCATCATTGATGCCGCCAATGCTCTTTACGTCAGTAAAACCAAGTGCTTTCATGTCATCGACAGCGATGCCTGCGCGACGTCCAGAGTGGCAGTAGACAAGGTACTTTCCTGCCTTATCTAGGGTGCCAACTTTTTCATTGAAGTCAGAGGACTCCACATCGATATTCACTGCACCTTGAAGGTGACCAGCGGCGAACTCAGATGCGGTTCTCACATCGATCAGTGCCGACACCTTGCTCATGTCTACCGGCTCGCTCGCGCAACCGGTAACACCAATTACGAGTCCAAACGATGCCACTAACGCCAAAATTGACTTGAAAAACTTGCTCATCTGAGTACCTTTCGTATACCCCCTAGGGTATCATCAAAACATGGAAATTAGCCAAGCAGAACTCAAATCGGTGAGAGATCGCCTTGTCCGCGCTCAAGGGCAAATCGGTGGAATCGTAAAGATGATCGATGAAGGCCGCGACTGCGTTGAGCTTCTAAACCAACTAGCGGCCGCCAACAGTGCACTACATAAGGCTGGTTTCGCCCTAATTTCAACCGGCATGGCCCACTGTGGAAACGATGAAGCCGGCACCGCAAATCGTCAAGCGCTTGAAAAAGCGTTTATGTCACTGGCCTAGGACTCAAAGTGAAGGTAATCATCATCGGTGGTGTCGCCGCAGGTATGTCGACAGCCACTCGCCTACGCCGCCTTAAAGAAGACGCCGAAATCATCGTTTTCGAAATGGGTACAAACGTAAGTTACGCAAACTGTGGGCTTCCATATTTCATCAGCGATGTCATTGAAAACCGCGACGAACTTCTTTTACAAACTCCGCAAAAACTTCACGACCGTTTCCGTTTAGATGTTCGCGTCAAAACCAAAGTCACCTCAATCGATAAGGCCAACAAAACAGTCACCGCTCTAAATCTTGAAACTAATCAGGAAACTACAGAGAGCTACGACAAGCTGGTCATCACAACGGGTGCTACGCCTCGCAAACTAAACATTCCAGGTGCCGAACGAGCACTAACACTCAGAGACGTTAGTGATGCTGACGCAGTTAAAGCCGCAATCACAAAAACCAATGCAAAAACTGCAGCCATTCTTGGCGGAGGATTCATCGGCATCGAACTTGCCGAAAACTTGCGACACCTTGGTATTGAAGTCACAGTAATCCAGCGATCACAGCAGATACTTCCGCAGTTTGACATCGAAATTATCGAGGTGCTGCAAAAACGACTTGAAGAGAACGGCGTCACACTGAAGCTCAACTCAATCGCTGCGCAAATCACCGAAAATCAAGTAGTACTCGCATCAGGAGAGGCCATTCCCGCAGACATAGTCTTCAGCGCCGCCGGAGTGGTGCCAGACAACCAACTTGCTCAGACTGCAGGTCTTAAGATCGGCTCCACAGGCGGGCTGTGGGTCAATCAGAACCAGCAGACCAGCAATCAAGACATCTATGCGGCTGGAGATGCGGTAGAAAAGCAGGGTCAACTAACTGGCACCGAAACCCTTATTCCTCTTGCCAACCTTGCAAACCGTCACGGACGTCTTATCGCCGATGCCATCGCAGGCAAGCCAGCACACGCACACGATTCACTCGGCACTGCCATCATCGGCGCCTTCGGAATGGCGGCAGCAATGACCGGTCTCACCGAGGCTTTCGCTAAGAAAAACAGCATCGACTACCAAGCCATTCATCTTCACCCAGGTTCGCATGCCGGCTACTACCCTGGCGCCAAACGACTATCAATGAAAGTCCTGTTTGATCCGAACAAAGGCAAAATTCTTGGTGCCCAAGCGGTAGGCGAGGATGGAGCCGATAAACGAATCGATGTAGTTGCTACAGCAATTTACGGTGGCCTAACGATTGATGACCTCATGAATCTGGAGCTCTCCTATGCCCCACAGTTCGGCTCAGCTAAAGATCCGATCAACCATGCTGGCTACCTTGGTAACAATGTCTACTCAGGTCAAACCCCAACCCTGCAGTGGTACCAACTTGAAGAAGAACTGAAGCAACCAAACACAGTTCTAGTTGACGTTCGAACCCGAGACGAAAACCAAGCCGGCAGCATTCCGAACGCCATCAACATCGACGTCAACGAAATCCGCGAGAAACTCGATGAACTCAAAGGCAAGCAAGTCATCGTGCACTGCCAAGTTGGACAACGCGGTCACATCGCAACCCAAATTCTCAAAGCAAACGGAATCTCCGCCACCAACCTGGATGGCGGCTATCTCACCTGGCGTTCAGGCATGGACGCCCTTAAAAGAAAGTAGCAATTATGTGCTCACAAATAACCTGCCGTAAGTGCGGCAAACCAACCTGGACTGGCTGTGGCCAGCACATCGAACAGGCTCTTCAGGGCGTGCCTAAGAACCAGCGTTGCCAGGGTCACGACAACGACCCAAAGCCACAGGGTTTCATGGCTCGACTATTCGGCAAAAAGTGATTTACTAAAAGTAGGTACAAAAGAAGGAGGCGAAATGATGGACGAGTGCAAGTGCGGCAGTGACTGCTGCGGAGGCAAGAAGTAACCCTCCCCTTAAAGAAAAAACGGACTCGAAAGAGTCCGTTTTTCATTTAACCGAATTAGAACAATCCGATAATCAAACCAATCAAAATCAGCCCGATGATGTCGGCAGAAACCTCGATGATCCAAACCTTGAAACCTTGGTTAGCAAACAAGCGGTGACCAATTGAAGCACCTGCCGCAATAACACCAAGACCCAGACCAACCAGAGCACCGTCTAGTCCAGTTGCGTTTGGAATCAAGCTAATAACGACTCCAGCAACTACACCCATTGCCAACCAGCCGGCAAAAGTTCCGCCGAACAACTTGATCTGATTCTTGGCGCTCATGTCCGCATCTTCGCGACGTGGCTCTGGCTTACCAAGAGCTCGAATCCACATCGGATAAAAAGTCTTAGGACCAAACCAGATTGCGTTGAAAACATATGCAGCCAAGACGCCGAGGAAGATTGCTAAAAAGTTCATGCCACAAGCCTAAGCCAGCGAAATCGTTGAACCAATCTCAACCGGGACGATCTTTACGCGCTCATTTGGAGTGTCATTTGGCCAGTGGAACACTAAAGAATCCGAAGTTGAACGCAAAATCATTCCATGCCCACCATTTCGAGCCCAAAGCGGAACATCTGATTGAAGCCAAGGCCCCAAGATTCCACTTTCCGAATGAGCAACGCCAATGGCATAGCCTTCTTCACCGAAGCTCGACCACATTAACAACAAACGTCCGTTGTCGCCGCGAACAATGTAAGCGCCATCCGTGAACATCGGATCCTTTGCCAAGTTCAACTTCTCGGGAGGTTCGACCCCGGGTGGGAACCACAACGGCTTTGCCCAAGGTGCCGATGATGCCTTGAACAACAATTCCAACTCACCAGCTGCCGACTTCAAGTCTTCCGACAACCTCATCGCATACATCGAAGAATCAGCAGTACCAGGAGCACCACCAACTTCACCCTCTGCCCCGTGTGAGAAAACCAACCATGGCAAGCCAGCATCATCTACAAACAAAGTGCCATCAAGAGCTGGAATTGAGGAAGGAGTAACCGGGCCATCACTCCAAGGCAAGTAAGGCCCAGTTACCGAATCAGAAACTAGAACAGCAACTCCGCGAAACTTTGGCTTCCCAACCGAAGAAGCAAAAGTAGCAAACATATAAAAGCGGCCACGATACTCGTGAACCTCGGGTGCCCAAAACTGAGTGTCTGCCCAAAATCCCACCGGCGGTCGAAAAGCCGCAATCGGCCCTTCCCAATTCTCTAAATCAGTCGAAGTAAAGCAATCGAACCCAGTACCTAGCCCACCCCAGAGATTTTCATCGGTTGTGCCAAACAGCACATACTCACCAGGTGTTGGTTCAATAATGAACGGATCGCGCATGCGAACACCTGCTGTTTTGGTTTTTCGCTCAGCCAATCGTAATCCTTTGCTCGCATGATTTTTCTTAATTATGTGGAGTTTGTGAACTAATGAATGGATGTGTGGACGTCAACTTGCCTTAGCTTTCTCAAGTCTCGCTGAAGTAGTCCATAAGCTGAGCAATAACATCTTTATCCTGGCTGAAAATCTTTGCAGCCATTTCAGGTACCAACTTTGGGTTAAGCGAATTCTGAATCAGGTTAGACATGAGTTCGTTGTCTACATCGATATCAACAGGCGCAAGCAGTTCATCCTTGAAATGACCCGAAAAACCTGACCAGAATCCCATCTCCATCCACCAGGGGTGTGCTTCAAAGTTGTCGACGAGGCAGGCAAAGACCATACGGGGATTTATCAACGCCTTTGGCGAAATTGACACATTCTCGCTACAAGTAAGAGCAACGAATGCGGCCGTCATATCCATTTTCAGAACCCCAGGTTTCGGTGCCCACCTCTCCAAAACCGCAATTTCTTGCTTACTTGCCCCTAAAAATGAGGCAATCATAGCCCTGGCGGAATCGCTGAATAAATCCAACGATGCGAAAAAATCTTCACTTGCAAAATGTGAGCTTTCTCTCTTGAAAATCGCTTTACCCAGAACTTTTGCAAGTTCTAACTCATCCTCTGCTAAATCCAGAGTTTCTTGAAAATATGAGGACCCGCTTTGAGGCGTGCCGAGAGGTATACCAACAACTGTGCCGATTGCTGCGACTTTTTTCCAAATCTCACCTGGCGGTCGCTTTTCGATACCAAAATCCATGATCGATAAGGACAGTGACTGCATAGTCTCAAGATAACTAGAAGTCAGTTCATCACTTGCAGCCAACCATCGGGAGTAGTCAACCCATTCTCTCGCACGAACGAAATTACCTGTCTTGTTATTAATGAACTCTTGAAGCTTTCCCCACTCGCTAACCGTGAGCTCATTCAATACGGCAGCTTCGACATGCACTTCAGAGCCCCAGTTTTGATTTAATTTCTCTGTTACCGCGCGCAGTGCACTTTCGCTGTTGGACTGGTTTGAACTTGTCCTCGTGACTTTAGTACCACAATTTGCGCAAAACTTGCCATCGCCGCAATCGTCGCCGCATTCACTGCAAAACATATCCCACCTCTAGGTTCATGGCCAATGACTCAGTCATACACCATAACTCGCTAATGATTTACATCGACTAGTTAAACGTTAAATCGGAACTCGACCACGTCGCCATCTTTCATGACGTAGTCCTTGCCTTCCATGCGCACCTTGCCGGCAGCTTTGGCGGAATTCATATCGCCGGCTGCAACCAGGTCGTCGAATGAGACGATTTCGGCTTTGATGAAGCCGCGTTCGAAGTCGGTGTGAATAACTCCGGCAGCCTGTGGTGCCTTCCAGCCCTTGCGGATGGTCCAGGCTCGGGCTTCTTTAGGGCCGACGGTTAAGTAGGTCTGAAGTCCCAGGGTGTCGAATCCGATTCGGGCAAGCTGATCCAGGCCAGATTCGTCTTGGCCAAGTGAACTGAGCAGTTCTTGTGCTTCGTCTGGGCTGAGGT
>JBFYJA010000107.1:0-3624 GCA_041311675.1 Micrococcales bacterium
TAGGCGTTGTAGTCATCCTGCATGGCTGCCCAGTTCACCAGCGCGCCAAGGTAGTTGCCGAGGTGCAGGGAACCAGCCGATGGCTGCATTCCACTTAGAAGGTTGGGCTTAGTCATAGTGACCAGTCTAAATGTCGTAGTTCACAACCACGGGAGCGTGGTCGCTCCAACGCTCCTCATATGTAGGTGCGCGATGCACCGAGTAGTCCAGTGCAAGCTTGGCTAACTTAGGGGTTACCAACTGGTAGTCGATTCGCCAACCGGTATCGGTGGTGAATGCCTGCCCGCGGTTTGACCACCAGGTGTATGGACCAGCAACTCCAGGATGGAACTGACGACCGAGGTCGATCCAGCCTTGGTTGTTCATGAACTCATCAAAGTAGGCGCGCTCTTCCGGAAGGAAGCCGGCGTTCTTGAGGTTGCCCTTCCAGTTTTTGATGTCCAATTCAGTGTGACCAACGTTTAGGTCACCAAGCACCAAAACCATTTCGCCGGAGTCAAGCAATTGCTTCATGCGCTTCTTCATGGCGTCCAAGAATTTGTACTTCTCAATTTGCTTTGGAGTGTCTACTTCGCCCGAGTGAACATAGACGCTGATCACAGTGATTTTCTTGCTACCGATTTTGAAATCAGCTTCGAGCCAGCGACCAGCGCTGTCGAAACTCTTTGGTCCAAATTCTTTGCGCGAATCAAGTGGCTTAATCTTGCTGAGGATGGCAACGCCAGCGCGTCCTTTTGCAGTTGCTGCATCATGCAGAATGTGCCATTCGCCAGTTTCGGTGAATAGTCGAACGAGATCTTCGGTTTCTGCGCGAACTTCTTGTAGCGCAAGAATGTCAGGCTGAGTTTTTTCTAACCAATCAGACATTCCATTTCGAAAGGCAGCGCGAACTCCGTTGACGTTTACTGAAACGATCTTGGTTGGCATTTTGTCCGGGTTACGGACGGCCGCGAAGGATCGCCTGCTTGACCTCGGCGATTGCCTTGGTCACCTGGATGCCACGCGGGCAAGCCTCGGTGCAGTTGAAGGTGGTGCGGCAGCGCCACACACCTTCTTTATCGTTCAAGATGTCGATGCGAACTTCTGCAGCTTCGTCGCGTGAATCAAAGATGAAGCGGTGAGCGTTCACGATTGCAGCTGGGCCGAAGTACTGACCATCGGTCCAGAACACTGGGCACGAGGTGGTACAGGCTGCGCAGAGGATGCACTTGGTGGTGTCGTCGAAGCGCTCGCGGTCTTCTGCGCTCTGTAGTCGTTCCTTCTCAGGCTTGTCGCTCGCGATAAGGAACGGCTTGATGTCGCGGTAAGCCTGGTAGAACGGGTTCATGTCGACCACTAGGTCTTTTTCAACTTCAAGACCTTTGATTGGCTCAACGTAAATTGGCTCGTCGATGTTTAGGTCTTTGATCAGTGTCTTGCAGGCAAGACGGTTGCGTCCGTTGATGCGCATTGCATCTGAACCACAAACACCGTGAGCACATGAGCGACGGAAGGTCAGTGAGCCGTCCTGCTCCCACTTGATCTTGTGAAGTGCATCGAGCACGCGGTCGGTGCCGTGCACCTCAACGTCGAAGTCTTGCCACTTTGCTTCTTGTCCATCTTCAGGGTTGAAGCGACGAACAAACAGAGTAACTGTGAAAGACGGAACTACTCCGATTTCGTTTTCTGCTACTGCGGTTGACATTAGTACTTACGCTCCATCGGCTTGTAGTTGGTGATGGTTACTGGCTTCCAATCGAGTTCGATGTTGCCAGCAGGCTTCTTGGTTTTCTTGTTGGTGCGGTATGCCATTGAGTGCACCATGAACTTCTTGTCGTTACGAGTCTCGTAGTCTTCGCGGAAGTGACCGCCGCGAGATTCGCGACGCTCACGTGCGGTGAAGGCTAGGACTTCGGCAAGGTCTAGTAGGAAACCAAGTTCGATTGCCTCGAGTAGGTCGGTGTTGAAACGCTGGCCCTTGTCTTGCACTGTGATGTTCTCATAGCGCTCGCGAAGTTCGGCGATCTTGTCGAGAGCCTCGTTCAAAGAATCCTCGGTGCGGTACACCTGGGCGTTCTTGTCCATGGTGTCCTGAAGTTCCTTGCGAAGCACGGCAACCTTCTCGTTACCCTTCGACTTGCGAACCTTCTCGATCATCTCGATGACCTCGGCAGCAGGGTTTGCTGGCAGCGGCACGAAATCTGCGGTCTTGGCGTATTCAACGGCGTTGATACCGGCACGCTTACCGAATACGTTGATGTCCAGTAGCGAGTTGGTACCTAGGCGGTTGGCTCCGTGTACTGACACACAGGCACATTCGCCGGCTGCGTAAAGACCAGGAACAACTGTCTTGTTGTCACTGAGTACCTCGGCCTTTACGTTGGTTGGAATTCCACCCATTGCGTAGTGCGCGGTAGGGAATACCGGCACTGGCTCGGTGTATGGCTCAACGCCAAGGTAGGTGCGAGCGAACTCGGTGATGTCCGGAAGCTTTGCGTCGATGACCTCAGGCGGTAGGTGAGTGAGGTCGAGCAGTACGTAATCCTTGTGCGGACCAGCACCGCGTCCTTCGCGCACTTCGTTTGCCATCGCACGCGCAACCATGTCGCGAGGTGCAAGGTCTTTGATGGTTGGTGCGTAGCGTTCCATGAAACGCTCACCAGTTGAGTTACGAAGAATCCCACCTTCACCACGAGCAGCTTCTGAAAGCAGAATGCCTAGACCGGCAAGACCGGTTGGGTGGAACTGGTAGAACTCCATGTCTTCAAGCGGAAGACCCTTGCGCCAGATAATTCCAACGCCATCACCGGTAAGAGTGTGTGCGTTTGATGTGGTCTTGAAAATCTTTCCGAAACCACCGGTTGCAAACACGATGCTCTTACCTTGGAAAACGTGAAGCTCTCCAGTGGCAAGTTCGTAAGCAACAACACCCGATGGACGTTGTTCTTTTCCGACCTTGGTCATTAGTAGATCAAGTACGTAGAACTCGTTGTAGAACTCGATGCCGAGCTTTACGCAGTTCTGATACAAGGTCTGAAGAATCATGTGACCGGTGCGGTCTGCTGCGTAGCACGAACGACGAACCGGTGCCTTACCGTGATCGCGAGTGTGACCACCGAAACGTCGCTGGTCGATCTTGCCATCTGGAGTTCGGTTAAAAGGAAGACCCATGTTCTCGAGGTCGATAACCGCCTCGACAGATTCCTTTGCAAGAATCTCAGCGGCGTCCTGATCAACCAGGTAGTCGCCACCCTTAACTGTGTCGAAGGTGTGCCACTCCCAGCTGTCTTCCTCAACGTTGGCAAGGGCTGCAGCCATACCACCCTGAGCTGCACCGGTGTGCGAACGGGTAGGGAAGAGCTTTGAGATAACGGCGGTCTTGGCGTGCGGTCCGGCCTCGATGGCTGCGCGCATACCGGCACCACCGGCACCAACGATTACGACGTCGTACTCGTAGTAGTGAACCTTAGGGTTGCTCATTTGTTTCCTTTTACTTACAGATCTGTGGCAGGTAGGTAACTGCGTCTGGGTCGATACATGGATCGAAGGTAGTAACTACCAAAGTGCCAAGAATGATTAGTGCTGCACAAACAGACCAAAGCGCAACGATGAGAGTCTTGCGAATTCCTTCGCGCTCAACATAGT
>JBFYJA010000108.1:0-3579 GCA_041311675.1 Micrococcales bacterium
CCTCAATCATTCGCTCATCCGGCAAATCCAAAAGTGCATTCGCCAAGTCGGCAGGGCGCAATTCTGAGTAAGTTGCAATCAACGCTTCAGCGCTCTGCGCTTCGGCATCCTTGCTCTCGCTAATTTGATCCCAACTGCTGAACAATGTTGCTCCGCGAGCAAATGGCGAAGCAGAAGTCTTTGGACGACGAAGGAACAACTCAGTAATCAACCAGTCGTGTGACTTTGCGACTTCGATGGCAACGTCTTCGATGGTTGCGGCGCCACTGCCATCCTTGAGGGTCACCTTGCGGCCGAGCATCTCGGCAATTACTCGCTGCTCGCCACCGCGAACACTGAATCGGCGGAGGTCGATCAAGCCGGTGGTGATCACCTGGCCGTTGGCAATCGAAGTGATGCGGGCGATAGGCACAAAAACTCGGCGACGGCCGGTGATTTCCACGAGCAAACCGGTCACCCGAGGGGCTGAAGTTTTACGGTAGGCGACAAGAACGTCGATGACTTTTCCTACGCGGTCTCCCGCTGGGTCAAAGACGCCACAGCCAGCCAATCTGGCGATAAATACTCTTGTCGCGCTCACCTTTCAACCTTAGACGAGCAGTTGAGGGTATGCCAGAATGGATTTATGGCCACCCCTAAACGTTCATCTCGCATGCTTCCGCCCGCTATGCCGCAGGGAGAAGTGATCGCAGACTTCCTTTCCTACGATGACGCAGTGGCCTATGTCGAGAAACTGGTCGAGGGCAACTTCCCAGCCGGACTAATCGCAATTGTGGGCTCGGATCTTCGCAGTGTCGAACGCGTCCGCGGCAAACTCAGCTACGCCCGCATCGCACTAAACGGAGCAATTACCGGATCTTGGATTGGCCTCTTCTACGGGCTATTTTTTGGCGGCAACCCAGACACAACATCGGTAACCGGATTCGCTACCTCGGGCATCGGCTCAGCCATCTTCATCGGCGCCGGCATCGGCATGCTATTCCAAGTAATCCGCTTCTCAATGTCGAAGCGCAAGCGCGGATTCATCAGCCAGTCATCATTCGTAGCCAAGAAGTATGAGATTCAGGTGCCTGGCAACATGGTTGGCGAAGCAGCAGCTGCGGCTTCAAAAACTACTTCAGCTTAGAAATCCACTTTTCAACATCGTCTGCCTTACGCGGCAGTGCCTTGGTCAAATTCTCGACTCCGTTCTTGGTAACCAATACGTCGTCTTCGATGCGAACACCGATGCCGCGGAACTTCTTTGGCACGAGTAGGTCATCCTTGTGGAAATACAAGCCTGGTTCGATGGTGAAGATCATGCCCTCTTTGAGAATGCCATCCATATACATCTCTTTACGAGCCTGAGCGCAGTCGTGCACATCCATGCCTAGGTGATGTGATGTGCCGTGAACCATCCAGCGTCGGTGGAATTGATTTTCTGGCTGCAGCGATTCTTCAACGCTCACCGGAAGCAGTCCCCACTCGCCACACTTTTGCGCAATCACCTTGATGGCGGCGGCGTGGATGTCGCGGAACTTCACACCAGGCTTTGCCACCTTGAATGCTGCGTCGGCTGCTTCGCGCACGGCTTCGTAGATCATCTTTTGCGTCGGGGAGAACTTTCCATTCACTGGCAGAGTGCGAGTTACATCAGCGGTGTACAAGCTGTCTACCTCAACACCGGCATCGAGAAGCAGTAGGTCGCCCTTGCGAACCTTGCCGTCATTGATGATCCAGTGCAGGATGCAGGCGTGCTCGCCAGATGCGGCAATGGTTTCATAGCCGAGCTCGTTGCCGTTGGCGCGAGCCTGCGCAAAGAAAGATGTCTCGACTACGCGCTCGCCGCGAGGGTGCTTAACGGCATCATCGAGATTGCGAACCACTGCCTTGAAACCCTCGACCGAAGCGGCGACTGCCTTGCGCATCTCTTTGATCTCGTATGCATCTTTGATGAGTCGAAGTTCAGAAACAAACTCGGCAAGATTTGCGTCCTCTAGTGTGACGATGTCTTTTTTGTTGATGGTCTTCAAATATTCTTCGAAGGCGCTAAGCGATATGGTTGCGAGTCCTAGCTGTGCACCAACTTGTTTAAGCGAAGGTCGAGCACCAACCCAAAATTCACCAATGGCAGAGTTGGCAAAAAACTCATCGGTGTCGCGGCCGGCGGTCTCGCGGAAAAACAATGTTGCTTTTGCGGCCTTACGCGAGTCGATTACCAATATCGAACCAGGCACCGTGTGAGTGCCCCAACCGGTTAGGTGAGAGAAAGCGCTGTGTGCGCGAAAGCGATACTCGGTGTCGTTGCTGCGCTGCTTTGCATCGCCAGCTGCAATCACAACCACCTTGCCCTTGAAGGCCTTTGCCACGGCAGCTCGGCGCTTTGCTGCGTATGGGGCAACTTCGGATTGTTTTGGCAAAGAGTTGTCCCGGTCGGCCCAGTTACCACCAATGAAATTCAGGAACTGTTTGCTGTGCGGAGTGACCGAGCGATTAGCGTTTCTGTCAGCTAGCTTCTTTGCGTCTTTTGCCATTCTTTCATTCTCGCACCACAAGATTAGGCTGATAGTAATGAAGATCGACCTGCACTCTCACAGCACCTGCAGCGATGGCAAGGAATCTGTCACCACAGTTTTCGCCGAGGCCAAGCGCGCTGGGGTAGACGTGCTTGCACTGACCGATCACGACACCACGCACGGCTGGGCCGAGGCCGCGGTTGCCGCCAAGGATGAGGGAATCGGCTTCCTGCCTGGCATCGAGGTGACCACCCGAGCGCATGTCACCAGCTCTGATGGTGAACTACACAAATTCGGCGTGCACATGCTCGCCTATCTGCCAGACCCAGACCACGATGCGCTCAAGTTTGTGCTCGAAGAGTCAGTCATGAGTCGCGAGAAGCGACTTCAGGCAATCGTCGAACTTATCGCCGAGGATTACGGCATCGAATGGCAAGACGTACTCAACGAACTTGAAGAAGGTGCAACCTATGGTCGCCCTGCGATTGCAGACGCACTAATTAAAAAAGGTAAGTTCCGATACCGCAACGAAGTCTTCGCAGAAATTTGGGAACAGAGTAATAAGTACTATGTTCCAAACCGTGGAGTGCCAGACACTATCGACGCGATTCAACTAATTCGCTCGGCCGGTGGAGTACCAATCATTGCGCATCCACTTGCCAGAGGAAAGCGACCACCCAAAGGTGCAGGTTTTCCAGTTGCGCATTTCGAAGAAATGATTGCAGCTGGTCTTGCCGGCTTCGAAGTTGACCACAGGGATGTCGAAGAAGATTCGCGCGAGTGGCTTCGATCAATGGCCACCAAACACGATTTAATCATCACCGGTTCATCTGATTACCACGGCATCGATGGCAAACCGAATCGTCTCGGCGAAAACACCACGAGCGAAGAAATGTTGCAGAGAATTTTGGATCAGGGAACTGGCGCTAAGGCGTTGTTGTGAAACTGATTTGGTGGGCCATAGCCGTCACCGTTGTCGGTATCGCATCAAGTTGGATTGGCAGCGTTCCAGGCATTACAAACTTGACGCTAATTTTTGGCGGCATGCTGCTTCTGGTAGTGGCAATAATTCTCTGGCTAGTGG
>JBFYJA010000109.1:0-3570 GCA_041311675.1 Micrococcales bacterium
GTTTCAATCAACGGTGCAAAGAACGCCGGAATCTTGGCTGCACGAATGCTTGGCGCTTTCGACGAAAAACTTTCAGCGCAACTGTTGGCCTATGGTGAATCACTCAAAGACCAGGTTGCCGAAAAGAATGCGAAGTTAAAATCGCAACTCTAAGACCAACGCCTTCGCGTTCGCCGTTTCGAAATATTGATCGTGCAACTCCAGAACAAATGCGCAAGCGCGCCTGGTGGCTAATCATTCTCACTTTGGTTGTGCCGGGTTCGGCGCAGCTGGTTGCCGGTAATCGCAAACTCGCGCGCATCGGTGTCACCGCCACTCTAGGGTTCTGGGGGTTGTTTTTACTTGGCTCACTAATCGGACTTATCAATAAGACCTGGTTGGTTTGGATCATCACGATTCCAGTTTTAGTTGGTTTACTTTCGCTTTTGTTGATGCTTTACGCGGTGCTGTTTGCATTACTGGCATTTGATACTTTGCGCTTGATTCGCATGAATCGCCTTTACTCGCGTGACCGCTGGATTGCACTAGGTGGCTTAGTTTTAGCCGGAGTGCTGGGTACTAGCGCCATCTCATGGGCAGGAAACACCGCCGGTGTTTCAGCTGGCTTCATCGGAAACATCTTCAACCAGAGTGGTTTCACGTCACCGGCCGATGGTCGTTACAACATCATGTTGCTCGGTGGTGATTCGGGTAGTGACCGATTCGGTCTTCGACCAGACAGCATCTCGGTAATCAGCATCGATGCCAGTACCGGTCACGTGGTCAACATCGGTATTCCTCGCAACCTGCAGCATGTCGGTTTCTCGTCTGGTTCGCCAATGCTCAGCGTTTATCCAAACGGCTGGAACTGTGGTGTCGATTGTTTGATTAACGCGATCTATAAAGATGTCACCGACAACCATGCAGACCTATATCCTGATGCCGTCAAACATGGATCCAATCCGGGTATCGAGGCAACTCGTGATGCAGTTGAATACGTCACCGGTTTGCAAATTCAGAGTTATGTACTGGTCGACATGGCAGCGTTCACGCAGTTGATTGATTCGCTCGGTGGTATCGACATCAATGTGCAACAACGTTTGCCAATTGGTGGTCAACGCGAAGACTTGACCGATGTCAAAGGCTGGATCGAAGCGGGACAACAACACATGGATGGCTATCACGCACTTTGGTATGCGCGCTCGCGTCACACCACCACTGACTACGACCGCATGCGTCGTCAGCACGAGGTTGAAGCAGCTGTGTTGAAGCAGATGGATCCGGCAAACGTGCTTACTCGATTCCAGTCGATTGCCGGTGCTGGTCAAAAATTGGTCAAGACCGACATTCCATCGGGCATGCTCGCCACCTATGTTGACTTGGCGATTCAGGCAAAGTCGCAGGGGATTACCTCGGTTGAGTTGGTGCCGCCAACGGTAAACGTGATTCACCCAAACTGGGATGAAATCCACGCCATGATCAAGAAGGCATTTGCAGCCAAGGCTAAATAGCCCTCGGCTAAACTTTGAGCATGTCGCTCGCTGAATACGCAAGAGAGCACGGCCTAAAGCGGGTCGGCGCCCGCGAGCCTTTCCTTGAATACCTTAAGCACGCTTGGCAGCGCAGGGACTTCGCCTACATCATGGCGCTTTACACAAATCAGGCGAATAACGCCAAGAATCGTCTTGGTCGCTGGTGGATTGTGTTGCTACCAACTATTCAGGCTGCGGTTTACGGGCTTATTTTCGGCGTGCTTCTCGGAGCTACACGTCCAGATAACTTCATTCCGTACCTTTTTACCGGCGTATTTTTGTTCTCATTCTTGCAAGGTGCCTTCGCCTCGGGTGCCACCGCGGTTACCGGCAACTTGGGTTTAGTTCGTTCGCTTAGTTTTCCTAGAATTTTGCTTCCAGCCAATGCTGTGATTCAGCAGATTTTCTCGCTACTTCCTCAAATTGGATTGCTGCTAGTCACCCTGCTACTTTTCCAACAGCAAATCACCTGGGCTTGGTTCGCAATCATTCCGATTGTCGTCTTGATGATCATGTTCGGTTTCGGATTGGCCACCATTTCGGCGCGATTAACAGTTCACGTTGCTGACTTAAACAAACTGATTCCATTTGTTACTCGAATCGTTTTCTATGTGAGTGGAATCTTCTTCAGCATGGAAAAGGTTTTGGCTAACTATCCGATTGCTTTGCAGATTGCCAAGATCAATCCGGTTTACGTTTACATTTCACTGGCACGCGGTGCGATGGTTGAGGGATATCAGATGAGCGCAGACCTTTGGATCTCTGCCATCACCTGGGCATTCGGCACACTGCTGATTGGCCTGTGGTTCTTCTGGAAAGCGGAGGAGCGCTATGGCCGCGAAATCTAAACCGCAGAAGCCTGTAGTAGTGGTTGACGATGTGCACATCGTTTACAAAGTTTTTGCAAGCGGTCGTCGTGCAACCCGCGGTACTGCCGGTGGCGGTTTGTTTGGCCGCAAGCTTGGTTTGCGCGAAGTCCACGCTGTAAAAGGTGTCAGCTTCACTGTTTTCGAAGGTGAATCAATCGGCATCATCGGCAGTAACGGCTCGGGTAAGTCGAGCCTGATGACTGCAATTGCCGGTTTGAACCCAGTTGAGCGGGGTTCAATCTATGCCTCCGCCCGTCCGATGCTGCTTGGTGTCGGTGCGGTTTTGCTGCCTGCAATCTCGGGCCTCAAGAACATTCTGCTTGGTGGATTGGCAATGGGTTACAGCCGCAAGGAAATCGCAGCTTCTGCCGACGCTATAACCAAGTTTGCCGGTCTCGAGGAGTTCATCGATCTACCGATGAAAACCTACTCGGCCGGTATGTCGGCTCGTTTGCGCTTCTCGATTGCGGCATCACGCGATCACGATATTTTGATCATTGATGAAGCACTCGCGGTTGGCGACCAGGAATTTCGCAATCGTTCAGAAGCGCGCATGCGTGAACTTCGTGACAATGCCGGAACCGTATTTTTGGTTAGCCACTCAATGAAGTCGATTCTCGATACCTGCACTCGCGTGATCTGGATCGAAAAGGGTGAACTAATGATGGACGGCACCCCTAAGAAAGTTGTCAACGCATACAACAAGCACACCGGTTCAAAAACCATCGACTAATGGCAGCTAAGAAAAAACTTCCGGCCATCAGCATCATCATGCCGGTGTTAAACGAAGAGGGGCACCTCGAAGCGTCGGTGCAAAGTATTTTGACGCAGAGTTATCCGAGTGAGATGGAACTTATTCTGGCGCTCGGACCATCGCATGACGAAACCAATTCAATCGCCGCAAAGCTTGCCAAGGCCGACAAGCGCATCAAACTCATGGGCAACCCACGTGGACTCACCACTGTTGGCTTGAACGCCGCAATCAAAATTGCAAAGCACGATTACATAATTCGAATTGATGCGCACAGTGAACCAGCCGAAGGTTATTTCGAAAATGGAATTCGCATTTTGCTTGAGCAGAATGCCGATGAGCTTGGCGGCATCATGGATGCCCAAGGTAGAAGTGCATTTCAAAAAGCAGTTGCCTTCGCCTACAAATCTCGCTGGGGAATTGGTGGTGCTAGCTATCA
>JBFYJA010000110.1:0-3566 GCA_041311675.1 Micrococcales bacterium
GAATAAAAAGGTAGCCTATTTAGGTGCGAGTTCTAAGCGTTAGCTCCCTCAAGGGGGGCGTTGGCAAAACCACGGTTGCCTTGGGTTTGGCGTCCGCTGCATTCCATCAAGGATTAAGAACTTTGGTTGTCGATCTCGACCCTCAATGTGATGCCACTACCGGTTTAGGCGCGGTTGGAGAATTCGAGTACACCGTTGCGAGTGTTCTAAAAAACCCAAAACACAACGTCGTGTCTAAATCAATCGTAGCGTCAGCCTGGGGCAAAGCGGGAACCGGTTTGGTCGATATTCTGCTCGGCAGCCCTCGCAGCATTCACCACGACACCCCTCACCCGACGGTAAGGCAAACCTGGAAGCTCGAAGAGGCTTTGCACCACGTTGAGAAAGATTATGACCTAGTCATCATCGATACTCCACCATCAATAAACGCTTTGACTAGAACCGCCTGGGTGGCCAGTGACCGAGTGCTCATCGTGACCGAACCTGGCATTTTCTCGGTCGTCGCTGCTGACCGTGCCATGCGTGCAATCGAAGAAATCAGAGCGGCAATCACCAAACGAGTTCGCCCGCTAGGCATTTTGGTGAATCGTTACCGTCCTGCTTCTAAAGAACAGGAATTCCGAGTCAATGAGCTCAGGGAAATGTTTGGAGCAACAATTCTCGACGGCTACCTCGAAGAAAAGGCATACTTGCAGCAGTCACAGGGTGCGGCAAGACCAATCCACACCTGGCCTGGCGAAGGAGCAGCGCTAATCGCTGATTTTTTCACCGATCTTCTTGCAACCGCGCAAAAGTCTTTCGAAGAACTCAATGAAGAAGTTCAAATCGCTGAACCTAAAGAAAAACGAAAGTTCTTCCGTCGCCACAAGCGCGGCAAGGACAAACCTCAAATCCTAGATTTGGATACCGCTATAGAGACTCTTGGCGAAGATATCGAGCCTGAGGTGTCGGCGACCGAAGATTGGGCTACTCCAGCGTGGCAAGACAATGAACTTGCTGCCGAACAGCAACCTGAAGTTTCCACCAATACGGGTAATTGGACTTTCAAACTTGAAATTGAAGACGAAGGAAAAGAAGCCTAAACGGCTTTGCGACTAGCCCTGCGAGCTGAAAGTTCGTCAACCTCGTCAATGTGACTTGGATCAATGTGGAGCAAACTAGCTTCAACTTCGCGCAGTACTTTTCCAACTGCAATTCCAAAGACTCCCTGGCCGCGACCCAAGAGGTCAATTACTTCATCCTCGGTGGTGCACAGGTAGACACGAACACCATCCGACATCAGAGTGGTCTTGGCTAAGTCATTGATTCCGGCCGCACGCAACTGGTCAACCGCAATTCGAATCTGCTGGAGTGAAACTCCAGTGTCGAGAAGTCTTTTCACAAGCTTTAGAACCAAAATGTCGCGGAAGGCGTACAGTCGCTGAGATCCGGAACCAGCTGCGCCTCTAACTGACGGCTGTACTAAACCGGTACGGTCCCAATAGTCCAACTGACGGTAACTAATTCCGGCTGCCGTAGCTGCCGAAGTGCCTCGATAGCCTAATTTCGGGTCCGTGCTTGGAGTGCCGTCAGTGAAAAGCATGTCCTGCCCGTACCCCTGGCCGGCGGAATCGTCTGATGAGAACATTCCCAGCCTCCTTCAGGTTCAAGTACAGGTTTAAGTTCTATAGCAATTGTTCCCGCCTCGGTGGCATTACCGAGGTTAATTTTAATGTTCGGCGTGTCGCGCCTTAATCATCGATTTTCGAAATCTCTGAAATAACCATCTCATTGCGGATGTTGGCGAAGTGCGCCTGAATTTCCCCAGCAAAATGTGCAGCTCTAGAACGACTAGCTGAGTCCTTCTTGCCCAATACCGGAGCAATTACCCCCTGGATAATGCCGATCTCTCGATCGGCAGCAGCCTTTACTCCGCGAAGATGGCGAGGGGTAATTCCGAAGCGCTGTAATTGCATAATCGAACGAGCAATCTCAATTGTGTTGGAATCGAAAGGCTCTTCAGAGATTAGGCCTACAGATTGGGCATCAATAATCAGAGCGTCTGTTATTGATGTCTCTGCAATCAATTCAATTCGGGTGATCTTCTTGGCTTTGGTCAAACGAGTTTGACTGCTTGGCGCCTCGCCTTGCCCAGGTAACGCCGGCTGTTTCCCCTCATCTAGGTCGCCCAAATACTGGCGAATTACTTTTAGTGGAAGGTAACGGTCGCGCTGTAATTCCAAAATTAAACGAAGTCGAGCTACATCTTGCTCGCTGAATTTGCGATAACCGGAATCAGTTCGCTGTGGAGTAACCAATCCGTTTTCTTCAAGGAAGCGTAATTTTGATTGGGTTAAGTCATTGAACTCGGCAGTGAGTTCATTTAGAACCTGACCGATGGTAAAAAGCTTCGCGCTTCTAGCCTGAAAAATAGGCGTTGGTTGTGACATTATTCTTTATTCCCCAAGATCTGCACGCGAAGCGAAAAATGTTAATTTGAATTTACCGATTTGCACTTCTGCCCCATCATCGAGCAGTGCAGAATCGATTCTAACGCCATCGAAGTAGGTCCCATTCAACGATGCAAGGTCGTGAATCATGAACTTATTTCCATGACGGCGAAACTCTGAGTGACGTCTTGAAACTGTTACGTCGTCCAAAAAGATATCTGCGTTCGGATGTCTACCCACACTGGTGACATCTTGGTCTAGAAGAAAACGAGAGCCTTGATTTGGTCCACGCTGCACGATAAGCAACGCGCTCCCACTCGGAAGTGCCTCGATTGCTTGGCGCTCCTCTGAGCTAAGTCCTAAATCTTGGCTCGCGAGCAGGTCATCGCTGAATCGTTGGGTTGAATCAGACTCTTCTCGAGAGCCCCCACCATCAAAGTCTGCAAATTCCATTTCGTCCTCAGTTGCCAAGCCTAATGCCTAGTTAACCCCTCGATTTCACGATGTTACGCACCTGTAATAGATACACAAAACCGGCCCACCAATAAAGTCCGACACCCCAAAGTGCGAACGCCCAAGCAATCGGCAAAACCCAATCTGAGATATTTGGGAAGGCAGCCGCAATCAGTAGGAGCGGAAATGCGTACAGCAGAGCGAATGTGCCAGCTTTGCCCAAATAGTGCACCGGCAGTGGTCCATACCCTTGGGTTGCCAGAATCGGATAACCAATCAGCATCAAGACATCACGAGCAATGATCACGATAGCTAGCCACATTGGAATATAGCCAACCACCGTTAGTCCAACTAAGGTTGCAAAAATGTAAAGCCGATCTGCAGCCGGGTCAAGAAGTTGTCCGAGCCTGGTGACCTGTTTGAATTTCCTCGCGAAATAGCCGTCGAGGAAATCGGTGATTGATGCGGCGGCAAGAACAACAACTGCTTGCCAACGGAAATGAAGGCGAGGGCAATCCCTCCAAGACCGATCAACATGCCGCCGATGCCGACCCACCAGAATCCCTTGGGCGCACCCTTGGCGAAGAACGGTCCCAGGAAGATGACGAATCCCGCCACGCCGTGGAAGAGTGGCACGGCGATCTTCTTGAGCGTGTCCATGCCGGCGATGCTGGTAATGGCAAT
>JBFYJA010000016.1:0-10765 GCA_041311675.1 Micrococcales bacterium
ACAGTTAGGAACTCGGCGTTACCACCGAGCATGATGTCGGTACCACGACCGGCCATGTTGGTGGCGACGGTTACGGCGCCGAGGCGTCCGGCCTGAGCCACGATAACAGCTTCGCGAGCATGGTTTTTGGCGTTCAAGACTTCGTGGCGAACTCCTCGTTTGGCGAGTAGCTTGCTTAGGTATTCGCTCTTCTCCACCGAGGTGGTTCCAACAAGTACCGGCTGCCCCTTGTCGTGACGGGCTGCGATGTCCTCTACGACCATGGCGAACTTGATCTCTTCGTTCTTGTAGATCAGGTCTGGCTGGTCGAGGCGAACCATTGGCTTGTTGGTTGGGATTGGTACCACACCTAGCTTGTAGGTGCTCATGAATTCGGCGGCTTCGGTTTCAGCGGTACCGGTCATGCCCGAAAGCTTCTTGTAAAGACGGAAGTAGTTCTGCAGGGTGATGGTCGCTAGGGTTTGGTTTTCGGCCTTGACCTCAACACCTTCCTTGGCTTCGATCGACTGATGCACACCTTCGTTGTAACGACGACCAGGCAGAATACGTCCGGTGTGTTCATCAACGATAAGTACTTCGCCGTTCATCACAACGTAGTCTTTGTCGCGCTTGAAAAGCGCCTTGGCGCGAATTGCGTTGTTCAAGAATGAGATCAGCGGAGTGTTTGCTGATTCGTAGAGGTTGTTGATACCCAGGTAGTCCTCGACCTTGGCGATACCAGGCTCAAGAATTCCTACCGTGCGCTTCTTCTCGTCAACTTCGTAGTCGATAACCGGCTGAAGCTTCTGCGCGATTGATGCAAACTCGGTGAACCAACGGTTCGCTTCGCCAGCAGCAGGTCCAGAAATAATAAGAGGAGTACGAGCTTCATCGATAAGGATCGAGTCGACCTCGTCAACGATTGCAAAGAAGTGACCGCGCTGAACGAGGTCGGCTTTGTCCCAAGCCATGTTGTCGCGTAGGTAGTCAAAACCAAATTCATTATTGGTTCCGTAAGTGATGTCGCAGAGATATTCCTGACGACGTTGCGCTGGATCCTGGCCGCCAAGGATGCAGCCTGTGGTCATGCCGAGTGCGCGGAAAACGCGACCCATAAGTTCTGACTGGTAACTTGCCAAGAAGTCGTTCACGGTAACGATGTGAACACCGCGACCAGGAATCGCGTTTAGGTAGGCGGCTGTTGTTGCCACCAAGGTCTTACCTTCACCGGTGCGCATCTCGGCAATGTTGCCAAGGTGAAGTGCTGCACCACCCATCAGCTGCACGTCGAAGTGACGCATGCCAAGGGTGCGCTTTGATGCCTCGCGAACCGCTGCGAAGGCTTCAGGCAGAAGTTCGTCTAGGGTCTCGCCAGCGGCAAAGCGCTCGCGCAGTACTGTGGTCTCGTTCTTTAGCTCTTCGTCGGTGAGTGAGCTGAACGACTCTTCGAGCGAGTTGACTGCGTTCGCGTGGTTGCGAAGTTTCGCCAAAAGGCGACCCTCGCCGGCGCGCAGCACCTTGTCGATAATGTTGGCCAAAGTTAGCTCCAGACGGTTGGAATTAGTACTTAGGCAAGTCTAATTGACCGGCTGGGAGTTGCCTGAGGGCAGCCTAGGACAGGGTGATTACCCCGTAATTCCAGCCCTTGCGCTTGTAAACCACGCTCGGCTTGTCTGTGGCTTCATCGTGGAAGAGGAAGAAGTCGTGGCCAAGCAGTTCCATGCGGTCTAGCGCGGTTTCCACTGACATCTTAATGTCCTCGAATTCTTTGCGGCGAATCACGATTGGGTTGTGGCCGAATTCTGGTTCGTCACCATCGTCCTCGTGATGTGCTTTGCCGGCTAGCACGTCTGAATCCACCGGGGTCACGTCTAGGCGAGCAAAGTCTTCGGCGGTTAGTTCGCTGGTGCCAACCGAACCGTGACGGCCGTGATGTGGCTTGCGCTTGTCTGCTGCACGACGAAGACGTTCGGTGAGTTTGCCAAAAGCGATGTCAAAGGCGGCGAATTTGTCGCCGGCGTGAGCTTCTGCTCGCACCAGGTGGCCACCGCCGTGAACGGTTAGTTCAACCTGATCTTCGGGGCCACTGGTTTTTGAATGGTCATGTCGAATTACTTTAATGTTGAAAGTTTGAACTTTGTGATCTAGTTGCTCAACCTTGTGGGAGCGTTCCGCCACGTAATCGCGGAAGCGATCTGACACGGTGAGGTTTTTGGCTTGAATCTGAATTTCCATCATGACCTCCATTCAGGCATCGATGCCTGTGACTACAAACTAGACCTTTTTCTAGGACTTTGTGTGAATTTTAGGAATTGTCTCAGCAACCGTTATAAATCCAATTGGTTCTCCCCCGGCCACGGCTACCGCTCTAGCCATTTCGGTCAAGGTTGCGCCTGTGGTGACAACATCGTCAACCAGCAGCACTCGCTTGCCAATCAGCGGAAGTGGAGACCACATGCGATTGACCAAATTCACCATACGGTCGCTGCGCTGCAATTGGGATTGATCTTGTCCGCCTGGTTTGATTCGCAGCCTAGACACCGGGATATCCCAGTGATCGACTACTGCACGGGTAATCACCTCGGCCGGCACAAAACCTCGTCGCATGACGCTTGGCGCTGCCACCAATAACTGAGCATCCGGTCGGATTAATCGCTTTGCAATCTCTTTGCCGAGCAAAGTGCCAATGCTCCGCAGGCCGCGTTCCTTGAAAGCATTAATTACGGTGGCGAGCCGGTCGCGATACACCCCGATGGATTGCCCTCGCAATTCGTCGCGCCAAACATCACGCGGCTCGAGAGAAAGAGAATCTAAACATTGATCGCAAAGTGGTTTTGGCAAGCGGCCGCAAACAACACAGTTGCTTGGTAGGAACAAGTTGCTGAGATCCGTGGCAATAGACATGCCTCAGTTTCACATTGCTAGACCACCGAAAGACTCACGGTTCATAGGTTGTGAGTATTTAGTAGCCAACGTAATGAGTGGCGAGAACTCCAGTTTCGACGCCGAGCCAGCTCATGCCGCGATACTCAAACAGAATGTTGTTGTTATCGAGCAAGTAAATCGCTGATGAATCGTTTTGAGCAATTATGGATTTGGCGTCAGTCATCGAGGTGATGTCGCTTACCCCTCCGCCAACGATTATCGACTTAGGTACATCACCAGCTGAATCGCCACTGGCGATTGCGATCAAACTATTCAGACCAGACCAAGCCAGCGAACGAAGGTTGGAAGTTCCAAGCCCAACTTGACGAGGAGCAAACAATCCGATTGGGTAGCCATTTTCATCACGCTTTATGGCAGCTACATAAACCGCAGTGCCGGTTTTCGTTTTTAGAAGCACCGCTAATCTCGCACCTTCGCGTGATATGCCGAAAGCTAGATGTTCACCAAGGCCGAGCCAACCGTCGGCAGTCATAACTAATTTGCCGTTCACGTCATGCACACTGAGAGCCTGATCGGTATTCGTTGGAAGCGTCCAAACTAAATTTCGATTATCGATAACAGGGGCCAACTGCGCTGGCCTGTGGTCGATCGTGGTTAATTCGCTGCTGAGATTATTAACTCGAAGTAGATCGACTCCGCGACTCGAACGCAATGCCAGGTAATTACCATCAGGACTGTAGCCAAATTCACTCGCCCTCAATTTGACAGCAACCGTGGATGGCTTGTCTTCGCGAGCCGCTTGGCCTAACTGTCGTAGCCCCTTTGAATCCAGAATCATCGGTGCACTTGCAGTTGGAATCGGCAACTGCGAATTCTGAACTGCTATGTCTTGAGGGTTGTGGTCAATTTGAATTTTTACCGCGAATACGTTGGTTAGCTGGTTTAGCGTCGCGGTCAATTGACTCAACATGCGTGAACGTGCGGCTTTGTCTGCTTTAGTTGCGGTGGTATTTAGGTCAACCACGGCGGTGCCATTTTCTACCGTCACCGCATCGATGGAAAGTTTGGTTCCAATTGGGAAGGAATTCTTCACCGAACTTTCGAGCCACTGGTTTGGGCCTTTGATGAGCGCATTTACCAACCTAGTTCCGGTCGAAACTCTAGATGAAAACCAACGCAGGTCGGGCACTAAGTACTTGTTCTGACTGTCATAAAAGTAAAGTGCGTAACTCTTGAAGAGCACATCAAATACCGGCTTTACCAAAACTGTTGCGTTAGGAGCAGAACTGATTCGCCACTGACCATCCTCTTTCACCAATTTGAATTCAAGTGCGCGCAAGCGGCCACCAGGGAATGATTGCCATATGCCTACATCGTTGATTTGGGCAACTTCTTTAACAACCAACTGAGCGGTGTTGCTGTCAACTATTTTGAGTTCAGGTCGAGATTCCTGAATCAAAACTTCGTCATTCGGTTTCCATTTGCTAGAGAAATCTGCAGTCAGGTATTCGCGGGCAACCTGATAATCGTTCTGCGGCCCGGTAGCGGCGTTTAGGAATCCGCTGATTATCGCCTCTTGATCATCACCTGCGGTTGGTCCGTTTGGTGAGTAGTAAAGGTAGTCGGTGGTCAGCCCCGCCTTGAGGTCCGGCCCGGTCTTAACCTCACTCGAACGTGGAAGTTGAGCGCAACCACTTAGCAACAGCGCAATCGAAGTCACTATCGATAGAGCAGATAATTTACGCATCTCCCACCTTCTTCTTAGGTGGCAGCGGCAGTGGAGACTGTGAGAACACCGCTCCCTGCTTACGAGGCAGGGTCAAGCGGAAACTGGCCCCGCCGTTCGGCTTTGACCAAACTTGAAGCCAGCCATTGTGGAGGTGAGCGTCTTCGAGTGAGATGGCAAGGCCCAGACCGGTGCCGCCAGTGGTGCGCTTGCGGGCCGGATCGGCACGCCAGAATCGGTCGAAGACCCGGTCGAGCTGGGTTCTGGTCATACCCACTCCTAGGTCGGTAACGCTGACCGCAACTGCGTTCGAGGATGAGCCAACTGCTACGGTTACCGGCTTACCTTCACCGTGCTCCACGGCATTCGCCAGCAAGTTTCTGAGCAATCGTTCGATGCGACGAGAGTCGAATTCGGCTTCAATTAGGTCATTTGAAATTTCCATGATGATTTCGCACTGCTTCTTTTCAGCAAGCGGAGCCAAACCAGAAACCGCGCGCTGAACTGTGGTGACTAGATTTTGTTTCTCAAAATTTCCGGCAACTGCTCCTGCATCGTACCGCGAGATTTCGAGAAGGTCTTCTAGTAACTCTTCGAAACGATCAATCTGGTTGTTCATCGCTTCGGCACTTCGCTTAAGCGGAGGTGCAAGTTCAGCACGATTATCGTAGAGCAACTCGCTTGCAAGTTTGATGGTGGTTAGCGGAGTGCGAAGTTCGTGCGAAACGTCAGATACGAAGCGTTGTTGAACTTTAGAAATTGATGCGTACTTGTTGATCTGACTCTGCAAGCTCTGTGCCATGGCATTGAACGAACGAGCTAGCTGAGCCAATACGTCTTCGCCCTTTTCTGGAAGTCGTTCATCCAGGGCGCCTTCGGCAATCTGCTCACTAACTTGAGCTGCCACCCGAACTGGACCTACGATTCGTGAAGTCACCAGGTAACTCACTAGACCGATAATCACCAGCAAGACCAAACCACCGAGAATCAAAGTGTTTTGCACTAGGTCAAGTGTTTGCTGTTCACGCTCAAGGTCATAAACCAAGTAGAGCTCGAAGGTTCCAGCTAGCGGAATTTCAATCGAAGCGCCAACCAACAGTCCAGGTCGAGTGGAATTGTTTAGTGGCAATTCGATGGACTGGTAGACCAGCTTGCTCGAGGAGTTACGCACTTTCTCCTTGAACTTCTGCGTAATCACATTGGTGTCGAGGTTGGCTGAAATCGGACTTTGCAGCACCTGAGTACTGGTCTTGCCAGGCGTACGGAGTAGTGCAACCAGCCTCGACTGATCCTCGGACTCAATTTCCAAGCGCGGAATCAGCGAGTTCAATAAGGTCTGCAGGGCCACTTCGTTGGTAGCGCTGGATGCCGAGAAGGTGTTCTGGAGGTCGATTACCGAACGCTCGGACTCGGTGAGAATCTGCTGAACGCGTGTGTTGTAGAGACCATTGCCAATACCGAAGGATAGAAAACCACCAAGGATAATCAACGCCACCGTAGAGAGAGCAAGTGATCCAGCAACCGCACGTGCCTGAAGCGAGCGACGGAAGAGGCGAATCACGCGCTCAATCGCGCGGCTAAATAGCATTTACTCGAGACCGGCTTTGTATCCGCGTCCGCGAACAGTTGCCACGATCTTTGGGTCGTCAGGGTTCTCTTCAATTTTTGAACGCAAACGCTGAATGTGTACGTTCACTAAGCGAGTGTCAATCTTGCCTTTGAAGTCAGTCTGCTCGTTGAGGTTTTTGTGCAGCCAAACTTTCTTGAGTAACTCTTCGCGAGTAAAGGTGTGCTTTGGATCTTCGGCAATTGTTAGTAACAAATTGAACTCAAGCGGGGTAAGTAAAATCTTCACACCGTTACGACGTACCTCGTATGCAGAGACATCAATTTCTAGGACTCCGATGCGAACGATTGATGAATCTTCGCGCACTGGCTTTGCTGCCAAGTACTGAATCTTGTTAAGCAGTTCTTTTCCGCCATATGGCTTCTTTACGTAATCTGCTGCTCCGGCTTTGAACACTAAGTCGATGTCATCGTCGTCGGTTTTAGCTGAAGCCATAATCACCGGAGTCTGAGAAATTGCAACAAGCTCCTTGAGAATTTCGAGCCCATCTTTACCCGGTAGCATCCAGTCGAGCACCACGACATCTGGCTTTACCTTATGAAAGAAGTCCATTGCCTCATCACCGGTGTCGCAGGTGATTAGTTCGTGGCCGGCTAGCTCGAGAGTGTCTCGAACAATTTGCTGGATCGGCTTTTCATCTTCAATCAGCAAGACTTTGTGGCTCATGGTGCTCCTAGTAGCGGTAGTGCTCAACCTTGAACGGGCCGTTCGGCGAGACACCGATGTAGGCAGCCTGTTCTGCAGTCAACTTAGTTAATTGAACACCCAAAGCGTCAAGGTGCAAACTGGCAACTTTTTCGTCCAAAGCCTTTGGCAGGATGTGCACGCCGAGTGGGAACTGCTCCGGCTTGCTGAAAAGCTCGATCTGGGCAAGCACCTGGTTGCTGAATGAGTTGCTCATCACGAAGCTCGGGTGGCCCGTGGCGTTGCCGAGGTTCATCAGTCGACCCTCGCTGAGGATCAGCACAGAACGGCCATTTGGCAGGCGCCACTCGTGAACCTGAGGCTTAATTTCGACCTTCTCCACGCCCTGAATCTTGGCGATTCCGGCCATGTCGATCTCGTCGTCGAAGTGACCAACGTTGGCAACCACTGCGAGGTGCTTCATCTTTAGTAGGTGTTCCGGACGAATGATTCCGGTGTTTCCGGTAGCGGTAACAAAGATATCGACTTCTTCGATTACTGACTCGAGAGTGGCAACCTGGTATCCATCCATCGCAGCCTGAAGTGCACAGATTGGGTCGATTTCGCTCACGATTACGCGAGCACCTTGACCACGAAGTGCTTCTGCCGAACCTTTACCAACATCACCGTAACCGGCAACGAATGCAACCTTGCCGCCCATGAGTACGTCGGTAGCTCGGTTCAGTCCGTCAGGTAGCGAGTGACGAATTCCGTACTTGTTATCGAACTTCGACTTGGTCACCGAGTCATTCACGTTGATTGCCGGAAACAAAAGTTCGCCGCGCTTGTGGAATTCATATAGTCGGTGAACACCGGTGGTGGTTTCTTCGGTGACACCAACGATGTCTTTTGCGATGTTAGTGAAACGGTTTGGTGTTTCGGCAAGTGTTTTGCGTAGTAGCTCAAGAATTACGCCATACTCTTCCGAGTCGTTCGGCGAAGTTGCTGGCACTGCTCCGGCGAGTTCAAATTCGCGCCCCTTGTGCACCAAGAGAGTAGCGTCTCCGCCGTCATCGAGGATCATGTTCGGACCGGCGAATCCTTCTTCACTCCAGTCGAAAATCTTTTCGGTGCACCACCAGTATTCGGTGAGGGTCTCACCCTTCCAGGCAAATACTGGAGTGCCTTTAGGTGCCTCAGCGGTTCCAGATCCAACTACTACTGCAGCAGCCGCTTCATCCTGGGTTGAGAAAATGTTGCACGATGCCCAACGCACCTGTGCTCCTAGAGAAACCAGGGTCTCGATCAGTACAGCGGTCTGCACTGTCATGTGTAGAGACCCGGCAATGCGAGCGCCCTTTAGTGGTTGGCTGGCACTGAACTCAGCACGAAGCGCCATGAGGCCTGGCATCTCGTTTTCTGCCAGACGAATCTGGTGACGTCCTGCTTCGGCAAGACCTAGGTCTGCTACTCGAAATTCCATGGTTAACCTCTGATTAGCGCGAGCACTTCGTCGCGGATTTGCTGCATTGTTGTTTGATTGGCAGCCTCGACGTTGAGACGTAAGAGTGGTTCGGTGTTCGATGTTCGAACGTTTACCCACCACCAGTTTGACTGCGGCGGAGAGTTCAAGGTTATTCCATCGAACTCGTCGACGCTGGCTCGCCCTTCGAAGGCACGGAGCACTCGCGCCTTAGCCGCTGGAGCATCTTCCACCGTCGAGTTGATTTCGCCACTCAAGAAGTAAGGGTTGTACTGACGAGCGAACTCGCTAAGCGGAGCATCCTGTGCACCAAATTCGGCAAGAACGTGCATCGCCGCAAGCATGCCGTTGTCTGCTCCCCAAAAATCACGGAAGTAATAGTGTGCGCTGTGCTCGCCACCGAAGATCGCGTTGGTGCGTGCCATCTCGTCTTTGATTAGCGAGTGACCAACCTTGGTTTTCACCGCACGAGCTCCATCGGTTTCGATAACTTCGCGAACGATGTTTGAGGTGAGTAGGTTGTGCAGCACTGTAATCGGTGCGCCAGGGTTGGTTCTCTTCTCTCGAGCGATCTCGCGACGAGCAACGATGGCGGCTACTGCCGAAGGAGTAACCGGATTACCCTGCTCATCCACTACGAAGCAGCGATCGGCATCGCCATCGAAAGCAAGCCCTATGTCGGCTCCGTGATCAACTACAGCGCGCTGCAGGTCGACGAGATTCTTTGGGTCTAGCGGGTTTGCTTCGTGGTTCGGGAAAGTTCCGTCGAGTTCGAAGTACATCGGAATAATCTCTAAAGGCAAACGCTCTAGGTCGCTCGCTGTGCCAAGCACTGCTGGCACGGTTAGTCCGCCCATTCCGTTGCCAGCATCAACCACTACCTTGAGCGGACGAATGCGACTGAGGTCCACGAGTTCGCGAAGGTAAGAAGCATATGAAACCAGAATGTGGTGCTCACGGAATGTGCCTGGGTTTTCAACCTCTTCGATTCCGTTTTCCAAATAAATCTGTGCGCGATCGCGAATTGCACCGAGCCCAGTGTCGATGCTGATACCCCGTGCACCAGCTCGTGAAAACTTGATGCCGTTGTAGCTTGCCGGATTATGGCTCGCGGTAAACATAGCTGCCGGTGCATCAAATGCGCCGCTCGCAAAATACGATTCGTCTGTCGAACACAGGCCAATGGAAACCACATTTGCTCCACGAGCCTGAGCACCGAGCGCAAAAGCGTCTGCAAATTCTGGAGATGAATCACGCATGTCGTGACCTACTACAACATCACTTCCGGCGGCACCAACTTCGTCGACGAAGCCTGCCGCGAGCGCGGCCACCATGTCTGCGGTGAGCTGCTTTCCAACCAAGCCACGTACGTCGTAACTCTTGACTACTTCACTAAGTGGCATCGAGGCTTTGCTTTCTGTTACTACTACCTGAGGTACTGATACGTGACGGATCAGCTGCCAACCTATTGGCGGAGACATGGTTTTGGCATGCTTTTCGCACAGGTCGTAGGCGTGAGGTTCGAACTCCGGGGTGAGGGCACCAAGCACCGCTGTGCGGTCTTCGTGAGAGTAAGTGAGGGTTGCTACGGCTACCCCACTGCAGGTGGCCTTGCTACAGAGCCTGGCGTTCATCAAGTCAAGAATACAATGAGCGCTATGACCTCATCTCGTGGCAGCTACCGTGACCGCCACGGCCGCGGACTCCGCAGAGACATTGTCACCGGTACCACTGCGGATAACCGTTTGGCCAGCTTTGGTCAGTTGGTGGCTGGCACCTGCGAGTACCTGAAGGCAGCTTGGCCCGAAGACCTAGCCAACCTGCGCTGGCGCATCATCGATGCTCCTGCCATTAAGGACTCAACCGAAGAGGTGGCTCGCTGGAAGTCCGACAAGGAGCGTTTCGAGATAACCATCTATCGCCTGCCAATTGAGCGCCTCGGACACCCGCGCCGACCCGAC
Organism: Micrococcales bacterium; assembly: GCA_041311675.1. Classification (GTDB taxonomy): domain Bacteria; phylum Actinomycetota; class Actinomycetes; order Actinomycetales; family Microbacteriaceae; genus Rhodoluna. The sequence goes on from JBFYJA010000016.1 coordinate 10,287, forward strand.
GCCTTGGACGAGCGAATGCACATAGAACAGTTTGTTTTTGCTGCGGTTGGTGAGCTAATCGACCGAGACCCGTGGAGCTTGATTCCGGAAAACCGGGAAGACTAACGAACTACTACGGCTACTCGACTGCCGCTATTGCGATAGTCAACCAGACCTAGGTTGGTCACGGCTCCCGCGATGTCGATGACTAAGTTGGCAGCGATTTTCCCTTCGGAAACTCTTAGATTCACGGCACCGGCATCCACCTTTAGTACCGCAACTCCCTGAGCCTTGATTGTGATTGGCGTTCCGTTGACTGATACGGTGGCAGGCTTGCCAGTTGGGTTAGCCAAACTAAGTTTGCCGATACCGGCGCTTGGCACGGTTATCTGCTGAGTCCCGGTTAACTGCTGCGCCGCCTGCAACCAAGTGAAGTCGGTGTTTGGTTTTTTCGCAGTGCGTGGCAAACGCACAGCAGCTGCTACCGCCTGATCGCCCCG
>JBFYJA010000111.1:0-3555 GCA_041311675.1 Micrococcales bacterium
TACCCTGAGCTTGCCGAAGGTACTGAATACTGATTACTGGTGCGTAGCACATCGAAGCCCAGCGAAGATCCCGCCCCAGCGGGACTGATTACTTGTTCTTGGAATCCATATTTGCGACAACTAATCAAAAACTGTCCAAAAAAGAAAAAGCTGAAACCAAGGAAGATGCAAGTGAAGATAATTTGGAAGAACAGATTGCAATCGATGTTGAAGGTGCGAAACCGAAGGGTGGAACCATCAAGCCTGGGGGTCGTCAGGATGCACTTAAAGAACTAGCTCAGCGTTTGGGTGATGCTCTCGACACCAAGGCACACATTAAGTTGACTGCCAAAAAAGGTGAGATCAAAATCGAGTTTGCAACGATGCAGGATTTGTTCCGCATCCTCGACAAGTTTGGTATCGAACGAAACCTCTAACGTTCTATCGCTGACGGAACGCAGCTTCAGCAAGCGAGTAGTAAACCTCACCGAGGTTAGAACCCTCAGCGATAACCGCCTGCGGTAGTAACGAAGTCTCGGTTAGTCCAGGCAATACGTTTGCCTCAAGGAACCAGACCGTTCCCTTCGAATCAACGATTACGTCGATGCGTGACAGGTGGCGAAGTCCGAGAGCTTCGTGAGCCGAAACGGCAACCTTCGCTGCACGACCGGCAATTGTTTGAGTTAATCGAGCTGGCACGTAATAGTTGGTTTCGCCCGCAATGTAACGCTCTTGGTATCCGTAGCGACCAGATACTGGTTCGATCTCAACTGCAGGAAGTGCGATTGGTCCGCTACCTAGATCGATAACTGAGATGGCAAGCTCGGTGCCTTTTACAAATTTTTCGATGATGGCAACGTCGCAGTAGACGTATGCGTCGATCATTGCGCGGGAAAGTTCGTCTGCTTTGTTAACCACGGTGATGCCGAGTGCAGATCCGCTTCGTGCTGGTTTCACAACCAACGGAAAACTAATTACAGAGGTAACAGCTTTTAGTACACCGTCTGCATCTAGTTCACGGAAAGTGTCTTTAGGCAAAGTGATTGAGGCAGGAGTTTGAATTCCGTTTTGCTCAACGATGATCTTGGCAATTGATTTGTCCCAGGCAAGACGAGCCGCACTAGCGGTTGCTCCAACAAATGGAACTCCGGTGAGCGAAAGGATGTCGCGCAGTGCGCCATCTTCACCAGATGCTCCGTGCAGACATGGCCAGATCACATCCGGCTTGTCCTTCTTAATGTTGCTCAGTAGTTTGTCGTCAGGTTCGCGGATAACCACCTCGGCACCAACTTCTAGCAGTGCATCGGCAACGCGTCGACCCGACTTAAGTGAGATGTCACGCTCGTGCGAAATTCCGCCAGCGAGAATTTGAATCTTCAGTTTGTTTTTTGCTTTGCCCTTGGAAATCATTTTTCTTTCCTTATTGATTGGACTATTTACTGAAAGTTTCGAGCAGTTCGGTTTGGTGATTGATCACGTTTGCCAGTCGCTTGATTCCCACCTTGATGTTCTCAGGAGTTGGGAAGCTGTAGCAAACGCGCAGGTAATCGTGACCGGTGCCGTCGCCGAAGAATGCGGTGCCAGGTGTGTATGCAACCAGTTCTTTCACGGCCACAGGCAGCATTGCCTTTGAGTCGATGCCCTTTGGCAGGGTGAGCCAGAGGTAGAAACCGCCATCCGGGGTGGTGGTCTTGACGTTTGGCAGGTACTCGCGAACAGCGCTGAGGGCAGCGTCCTTGCGCTCCTTGTAAACACCGCGGAAGGTGTCTACCTGCTTGCGCCAGTCGGCTACCTCTAGGTATTCGCTGATCATCATCTGCGAGAACATCGATGGGCAAAGTAGTGCCGATTCCTGGGCTAGGACGATCTTGTCGCGTAAGGCCGGGGGCGCTAGAACGTAGCCAACGCGGAAACCAGGAGCCAAAATCTTTGAGAATGAACCAAGGTAAATTACGTTGTCGTCCATGCTGCGGAGGGCGTCTGGCACCGGCTTGTCGAAGTAGAGCAGCCCGTATGGGTTGTCTTCGAGAATCAAGATGTGCTCGCGCTGGCAGATTTCGATGATCTTTGGTCGACGATCCTTGGCAAGGGTTACACCTGAAGGGTTAGCGAAGTTTGGCACCAGGTAAAGGAACTTGATGCGGCGACCCTGCGCCTTCATGTTGTCGATAGCTTCCTGAAGTGCCTCAGGAGAGATGCCGTTGTCGTCTGTGTAAACGTGCTCGATGTGAGCTTCGTAGTGACGGAAGATTCCGATCGCGCCAACGTAAGAAGGACCTTCGGCCAAAACCACATCGCCCTTGTCGAGGAACAAACCGGCAACTAGGTCGAGTGCGTGCTGAGATCCGGTGGTGACTACTACGTCATCCGGTGAAGCGTGAATGCCTTCCATCGCCATGATGTCGCGGAGTTGTTCGCGAAGATCTGCGTCGCCCTGACCGCCACCATATTGAATAGCGAGGTTTCCCTTTTTCGCCATCATGCCTTCATAAGCCTGTGACAAAAGTTCCTTAGGAAGCGCCTGTACGTATGGCATTCCACCGGCAAGTGAAACTACTTCTGGGCGAGAGACGACGGCAAAAAGTGCGCGTACTTCAGAAACTGAAAGTGTGTGTGCTCGATCCGCGTAGGCGTCTAGCCATCCGTCAAAGTTATTTGAACGCGGAGTTTTGTTCTCGGGCATTAACCTAGCGTAGCCACTGAGCGAGGTCTTGCTCAAGCGCAAACTTTGGCTTGGCACCGACCATGGCCTTGACTAGCTGGCCGCCTTCGAAAACCTGAAGAGCAGGAATGCTGGTGATGCCATACTGCTGAGCCAAGCTTGGCTCTTCGTCAACGTTCACCTTTACGATTTCAATCTTGTCGCCGTGCTCTGCTGAGATCTGGTCGAGGATTGGAGAAACCTGTCGGCAAGGACCACACCACTCGGCCCAGAAGTCAACCAACACTGGCTTGGCGTTGCTGAGCACGTCTGCCTGGAAAGATGCGGTGGTTACGTTCTTGGCCATGATTATTTCCTTTGTTTTTGCTTAGTACAAATTTAGTGCGAGGTTAGGTAATGCTCTGCATCTAGCGCAGCGACACAACCTGAACCGGCGGCAGTGATTGCCTGTCGGTAGGTCGGGTCGATAACGTCACCGGCAGCGAATACTCCCGGTAGCGAAGTCTTTGATGAACGGCCTTCAACCTGGATGAATTTCTCGGCGGTTAATTCGAGCTGGTTTTCAACCAACCAAACGCGAGGGTCTGATCCGATGGCAATGAACAAACCATCAACTGGAACTTCTGAAGTCGAACCATCAACGGTGTTCTTCAATTTCAAGCCGGTCAAGTTGGTTTCACCGAGAAGGTCTTCAACCGCGCTGTTGTAAATGATTTCAATCTTTGGATTGTTCATCACGCGCTCTTGCATGGTCTTCGATGCCTTGAAGCTGTCGCGACGGTGAATCAACTTAACGCTGCTTCCGAATCGTGAAAGGAACATCGCTTCTTCCATCGCGGAGTCACCACCGCCAACTACTGCGATCTGCTTCTCACGGAAGAAGAATCCGTCGCAAGTTGCACACCATGAAACAC
>JBFYJA010000112.1:0-3539 GCA_041311675.1 Micrococcales bacterium
AGATTGCATTCTTCGGTCACGAAGGCGAGCCAGGCGGGCAGTCAGAGGCCGTACGAGTCCCTAACGCAGACGGCACACTGGTCAAGTTGCCAGTTGCTCCTGATTCCGAGCTCGTACCATCGCTGCTTACTTTGTCTGACGTGATGTGCACTGGTCACCACGCGGCTGTAACCGCGAAGGTGAAACCAGGCGAAACCACCGTAGTAATTGGTGATGGTGCCGTTGGTCTTTGTGCCGTGATTGCCGCTAAACGACTGGGTGCTGGGCGAATTATTCTCATGGGGCGCCACGAGGATCGAACCAATCTTGGTGTCGAGTTTGGAGCGACAGATGTAGTTTCAGAACGCGATGACGAAGGAATTGCAAGGGTTCGCGAACTCACCGGAGGCGACGGCGCTGAAAGTGTTCTCGAATGTGTTGGCACTGCATCTTCAATGAAGATGGCCATGGGTGTAGTCAAGGATTATGGAACTGTCGGTCGAGTAGGTGCAGCTCAGTATGAAGATATTCCTTTTGGTTTTGGGCCGCTAATGAAAAACATAAGTATTTCCGGAGGCGTTGCACCTGCACGTGCTTACATCGAAGAGCTGATGCCAGATATTCTCAGCGGAAAAATTAACCCTGGAAAAGTTTTTGATCTAACAGTGAGTCTCGATGATGCACCAAGTGGGTATGAAGCGATGGCTTCACGCAAGAATTTGAAGGTTTTGGTCAAACCTTAATTAAGGTCCGTTAACTCGAGTCCCTTTTTGTTTAGGATTCTTTGGAAGAATGCTCGGTGTTCGTCGAGCATGTCCCATTTGCGATCGAGCAACCACTGCACCTGCAGTCCATCGGAAAGAGCAACGATGGCCCTGCCGAGATCTTCTGGATCAAGCGAAGGATTCAAGTAACCCTCTTTTTTTAGTTTGATCATTCCTGCAGTGGTTAATTCGATGGTGCTTGCATAGCGAGCTTTGAAAAAATTATGTGCTGGGTGATCGGCTCGGGTGGCCTCGGCAGAGATAACTGCAAAGAGCTCCACCATGCCGGGTACCGAAACGTTGTATTTGATCAAGTTCATCCACGCCCTGACAAAACCAATGCCGTCCGAATTGAATCCGTCGAATAGTGCGTTGGTAGCTTCATCGCGGTATTCCAATACGGCCGTAAGCAGGTTGGCTTTGGTCTTGAAGTGGTGCAGAATGCCAGCTTCGGTCATTCCGACTATCTCGGAAATCTGGCTCAGCGAACTGCCTTGGTAACCGTCTCGGGAGAATACGTCAAAGGCGGCCTTGAGGATATCGCGGCGGCGGGCGGCATTTACCGAAGCATCGCCTTTTGGCCTTGCCATGCTGCCCTCCTCGCCTGAATCCCAGTGTTTTAGCCTAAGTAGCCGATTTTGCCCGCGATCATGTTATCGATAACAAAATGGTTACATTAGGGAAAAACTAAATATGCATTTAGTTTTTACCACTAATTTTTAAATAACCGCAAGTCGGACCCGATCTGCGGCAATCACCAACAGGAGAAACTATGAAGTTCGTAAAGGCGTTTGCCGCAGTCATTGCTACTGCCGCTCTTGCTATGGGAACAGTCACCGCCTCTCAGGCAGCTGGCTCAACCCTTACTCTTGGCGCAATTGCCAAGCCAACGACCCTGCACTTTGCGCAGGCTGAAGCTGGAAACCGTGTTTGGTTCTTCCAGGCAAGCTATGACCAGCTAATGCACGAGACCGAGAACGGCACCATCGTTCCTTGGCTAGCAACCAGCTGGACTTACAACAACCCACAGACCGTTCTAACTTTGAAGCTTCGCACTGACGCAAAGTTCACCGATGGAACTCCAGTGGATGCAGCTGCAGTTGTTGCAAGCCTTAAGGCATTCAAGGCAGGAAACGGTCCAACCGCTAACTACCTAGACTCAATGTCTTCAGTTTCAGCAGATGGCACCTCAACCGTAATCATCAAGTTGAGCCAGTCAGACCCAGCATTCCTTCACTACCTTGCAAACACTGCAGGTACTATCGGTTCTCCTAAGAGCACCGCAACAGTTCCAGTTGGATCTGGTCCATACATCCTTGACACCGCATCAACTATTGCTGGTTCAAAGTATGTTTACGACGCAAACCCTAACTACTGGAACAAGTCTGCTCGTGCATACGACAACCTAACCATCTACATCTACGAAGACCAGACCGCTTTGGTTAACGCACTTCGCTCAGGCACAGTCCAGGGTGGAAACGTTGCAGACCCATCAGCAGCAAAGACTTTGGTTTCTGCTGGCTTGAAGTCATCTAAGTCATACGTTGATGCAAAGGGTATCTACTTCGACGACCGCACTGGTAAGCAGGGTTCATGTATCAAGGACGTAAACGTTCGCAAGGCGATCAACATGGTGTTCGACCGCGCTGCACTGGTTAAGAGCCTTGAAGGTGGAAACGGTTCACCAACCGTTCAGTACATCCCTACCTACAACGCAGGTTACGACAAGTCGCTTGAGTCTCTATACAAGTACGACGTAGCAGCAGCAAAGAAGCTTATGGCTGCTAGCAAGTTTGCTAAGGGTTGCACCATCACTATGCCAACCTTCGCACCTTACTTCGGTCAGGCTGTATACGACATCATCAACGCTCAGTTGGGCAAGATTGGCATCAAGGTAAAAGAGACTGCTGAAGCTGGCGGAACCTTCATCAGCAACATTCTTGGCAACAAGTATGACGCTTACCTAATGCAGTTCGAGCGCTCAGGTGAGCCTTGGACCTTGATCAACTTCATGTTGACCAAGAACGCAACCTTCAACCAGGAAGGTTACACAAACGGCAAGGTAACTAAGGCAATCGCAGACTACAAGGCTGCGAAGGCTTCAGAGCGTCCAGCAATCCTTAAGGCGCTAAACAAGGCGCTAACCGAGGATGCATGGTTCTGCGTATGGTACGCAAAGCAGGCGAACTTCGTCTACAAGGGCGCTACCATCAAGGCACCACAGACCGGAAACATCATTCCGTTCCTATACAACATCAAGTAATTCGTTACTAGTTGTTGAAGAGGGCTGGGGGCCAAGCTCCCAGCCCTCTTTTCTAGAAAAATTTTTTGTAACACAGCGTCGTGTAGCACGACGCATTTGATTGGATTCAAATGCTGACATTTATCATCAAGCGCATAGCCAACGGGCTATTAATGCTTTTCGCAGTGAGCTTTCTCGCTTACTTCCTCATGCACTTGGGAGCCGGAAACGTTGCCCGCCTTATGCTAGGACTAGAAGCCACCGCCGAAGCGGTAGCGCAGAAAAACCACGAACTTGGACTAGACCGTCCGTTCGTAGAGCAATACTTTAACTGGCTATCAGGAGCGGTGCAGCTGAACCTTGGCAATGCCTGGTCAATGCCTGACGCAGTGGCAAACATTCTCTTCCCACGCATGGCCATCACTCTTCAGATCGTCTCAATCACAACCGTGGTGGCGATCATCTTGTCAATCATTCTTGGTACCTTGGCTGCCGTTTACGGTGGAATCATCGACCGCGTGGTTCAGTTATTTGGTCTGCTCGGATTTGCCGTT